>JAGHUS010000103.1 GCA_018064685.1 Bacteroidales bacterium
TGATGGTATCAAGCTTTGAAACGATTGTTTCATGCCGTAATATCACGTTTTTTCTTCCCGTGAAGTGGTTCCCTTATTATATTGCATGTTATACTTCCGTATTAACCTCATCTTCCAGAAAAGTGTACGTCATGCGTACACAATGATGAAATTTTGACCTCCCCAGTCAGAGGCGTAGTGATTTGTTAAACATACAGACCAATTCTTTACATCGCTCCAGCCTGTTTCGAAGATTTAATTTTCTGTCAACAATTCTCGCTTGTCAACTTCGAGTAGTTCGGCGATTCTTGCCAAAGTCTTTAGATCTGGTTGTGTCTTTTGAGAACACCATTTGCTGATAGTGACGGGAGAAACTCCAAGTTCGCCAGCAAGCCATGCAGCAGTGCGCTTCTTCTCTACAAGAACGACCTTCAGCCTGTTAATATCCTTAACTTCCATGTTTAATTATTTAATTTGACGAACAAAATTAATAATTTATTTTTAAAAACAAGTCAAAAGTTGCTCCTATCTTCAATATTTATATAACATTTAAGCTTTTTCTGGACATAAATATAATAATGTGAGCCCATTTCGTCCATTTTTATGACTTTTTTCTTGTCTACTCCGCAACCAACAAGAAAACAGAGATGCTATCATCAAAAGAAAGTTTGAGTAATACTGTTAACACTCCTTTTATTCACAATCCAAAATACCTATATAAAGGAGCTGTAACGTAATATCAGAGAGTGTTTTTGAGATTCATACACATAACTTGCGTAAACTCAATCAGTTTGTTTACGCATTGTTTACGCAGAGAAAGAAAAAAGCACTTGCGATTACTCGTAAGTGCTTGAATTTTAACGTGGACCAGCTAGGGCTTGAACCTAGGACCTCCAGATTATGAGTCTGTTGCTCTAACCAACTGAGCTACAAGTCCAATGCGGGGCTCGGACAGTAGTGTCCTCGCTTTGCGGGTGCAAAGATACGCAGAAAGATTGATAAATGAAAGAAAAAGTGAAAGTTTTTTTCTTTCAGGCCGAAAAAAGTGTGTGTGTTTAGGTTTTAGGTCGCTTCGCTTTTGAGGTTTTAGGTCGCTTCGCTTTTTAGGTTTTGGGTTTTAGGACTTGGTTGGATGGACGTTGGTGTGCCACTTGGCTGGCATACGAGATGTGCCTACAACCTCAAAATCGAAGCGGCCTAAAACCTAAAACCTCAAAAGCGAAGCGACCTAAAACCTAAAACCTAAAACCTAAAACCTAAAACCAATAGCTGATGATGCGCTTTTCTGCTGTGGTCTCGTTGTACTCATGATGCCCGTCATAGTCGCAGAAGAACTCGTCCTTGGCTTTGCGCTCGAGCCAGTTGTGGTGGTCGTCGAACTTCTGATACGTATAGGTGGTAGTGCCGCTCCAGTTATATCCCTCGCCTACACGCAGGCTGCTCACGATGCGTGGCAGTGCTGCAACGTCGCCGTCGGCTGTGCCGTAGGTGTAGGTGCACTCAACGCCACCCTCCATATTCACTTGTGTGTAGACTTTCACGCTGTTGTCGTCGTTCCATTCCACATAGTGCTCGTCGGCCCAGTCTATCTCAGTCTCTTCCTGACCGATGTACTGTACGAGGCGTCCCTTCTCGCGCTTGATGTTGGCCAACTGGTTCAGACCGCCTATCGTGTAACTGGTGAGGTTGCCGTCGCGGTCGAAGGCGAGTTCGGCATCGCCCTGCTTGCAGGTCTTGACGTGTCCCATCAGTTCGAAGAGAGTGAGGTCGGGAGTGTGGAAGATGGTGTCGGCAGCAGGAGTGGGAGTGGGGGCTGTGCCTAGTGCTGTGATACTGTCGGTAGTGAGCGAATCGGCAGTGGTGGCAGCTTCGTCAGTCTTAGCTTTGCTGCATGACAACAGTACTGCCGCAGCACACAGGGTGAATAGTTTTGCAGAATTCTTCATTTTGATACATATTGGTTTTCGTGTCGCAAAAATATATTTTTTCTGCTTAATGGCAAAGCATTTGACCGAAAAAGAGCGTTTGCGGAAGTTCTTCGTGACAGAAAGTTGAGGAATAGTGGCACATTCTTTGGTGTTTTGGAAGTTTATAGTTATCTTTGCGGAAATGTTGAGTGCATGCAGAACTTGAATACCATACATAATATTATCTTTGACTTTGGCAATGTCATTGTCGACCTCGACCGTGACGGCGTGACCCGTCAGTTTGCCGAGCAGGGTGTCGATGTGGCGCAGTTCCTGGGACTGTCGGCACAGAAGGGTGTCTTTCGCGACCTCGAACTGGGATTGATAGAGCCCGATGAGTGGTGCCGTAAGGTGGTGGAGATGGGCCCGTCGTTTCAGCTTGCAGGACACAAGCTGTCCCTCACCACCGAAGGTGTGAAGCGTGCATGGAACAGTATGCTTGCCGGCATACCCCTTCGCCGCCTGCAGGCACTCGCACTGTTGCACCAACGCTACAACCTGGCCTTGCTGAGCAATACCAACCAGATACACGTCGACTACTCGTTCGACGAGCATTTCCGCAAGCAGGGCTACGAGCCCCGCGACATCTTCCACCGCATCTTCCTCAGCAACGAGATGCATCTGGCCAAACCCGGACAGGCCATCTTCGAGCGTGTACTGCAGGAGGGTGGCTACAAGCCCGAGGAGACGCTCTTCATCGACGATTCGGCCGAGAACTGCGCAGCCTTTGCACGGCTGGGCGTACACACATTCTGCCCCAAGCAGCCCGACGAGTGGCTGCAGCACCTCTGTCCCGCCGTGGCCACGATAGGCTTCTTCGACGGCGTGCACCGAGGACACCGCTTCCTCATCGACAAGGTCAAGGACGAGGCAGCACGCAGAGATATGCGCAGCATGGTAGTGACATTTGCCGAACACCCACGTGCCGTACTGCACAGCGACTATGTGCCCGAACTGCTCACCTCGCCAGCCGAGAAGATGAACCTGGTGCGCCAGAGCGGTGTCGGCGAGGTCGAGATGCTGCATTTCACCGAATCGCTGAGCCAGCTTACGGCCAAGGAATTCATGCAGAGAGTGCTGCGCGACGGATTGGGTGTGCAGACCCTCGTCATGGGCTACGACCATCGTTTCGGGCATGGTGGCGGCACGATGGAGGAATATGCCGAGTGGGGCAGAGAGGCAGGCATCGAGGTGCTGAAGGCCGAGGCGCTGCCCCAGCTGAAGGTGAGCAGCAGTGCCATCCGACTGATGCTGAACGAAGGACGCGTGGCCGAGGCAGCCCAACTGTTGGGACACCCCTACACGCTGCAGGGACGGGTGGTGCGAGGTCATCAGGTAGGCCAGCAGTTGGGATTCCCTACTGCCAACCTGCAGCAGGACACCTACAAGCTAGTGCCCCAGCGTGGCGTCTATGCCGTATGGGCCGATGTGGAGGGCGGCAGCCGTTATGCCGGAATGCTGAACATAGGACGTCGTCCCACCATCGACAACGGAACGGAGGAAAGCATCGAAGTCAACCTCTTCCACTTCGAAGGCGACCTGTACGACCGCCACGTCACCCTCCACTTCGTCGACTATCTGCGCCAGGAACGCAAGTTCGACAGCGTGGAGGCCTTGGTGGAGCAGATAAAGATAGATCAGAGCAGAGCCTTAGACAAGCTAAAGGCTAATGGATAATTGACAATGGCTGATTGGTAGTTGTGGAAAAAGTTTTTTTTGCCCGAAAACTATCAAGGGTTCCACTTTCTGCTTATAACACAGTGTGTAACAGTTGTTTATGGGCGTGGAACCCTTGGTGGAACCCCGTCCAAGGGTTCCACAAGGTTCCACAATTTTTCTCTCTCAAAACAAAACGAACTGCATGCACAAGTGGAACCCAGTGGAACCCTTAAGCGGGGTTCCACCGAGGGTTCCACCAGCGTAACAATCTGATTAGACGATACTTATGTTCGTAAAGTGGAACCCTTGAACCTTTTTGGCATAAAAAAACTTTTCGAATTATAAAATCATACTTGCAAAAAGTGAGTTAGGGGGAGCTGCCCCGCATGATCCACGTGAATCGGAGGGGATTGCCCCCGTGATTCATGTGGCGAATGCGGTAAATGCGCTACAGCATTTTTTATTCCGTGCGTGACGGAAATTTTAATACTGCTGCGACATTTCTTTTTCCGCCGTGCGCGGAAAAAACAATGTCCATGCAGCATTTTACGAAAGATGCAGCGCTTGCCATAGAATAACGCTACATTTCACTGATATATACGGTAGGTTTACCGGACAACAATACTTAATATCCCGTTTTACTTCCTTATTCAAAACACATACGTGTGGAAGGAGTGGGGTGGGGTGTTGATGTTCAGCACCTTGTTTTTTACCTTGACGCTGAGTGTGGAAGGCTGGTCGGTAAGGTTGGCAGCCGTGATGACGTAGCCCTTGGCGGTGGCGAAGGCCACGATGGGCGTCTTGCTGAATTCGCGTCCCGCATAACCCACCATGCGTGTGCCTGGAGCCACGAAGTGCGAGAAGTGCTTGTAGGCATAGAACTCGGGTGTGTAGCGCACCTCGCGAGTGTCGCTCTTCACCTGTACCAGTGCGTTCTGCTTCCATCCCCATGCCGACTGTCCCTGGTCGGCCAGTACGAAGTTCCAGTTATAGTACTCGTCCACCCCGTTGCCCAGATTGTCGCTCAGCAGGAAGAAGGTGTGCTCGGCAGCCTTCCAGTCCATCTCGCCGTTGCCGCACTCGCTCTCCGAGCACATCAGGCGTTTGCCGGCATAGCGCTCGCGCAGCTGTGGCAGATTCTGTCGGCACTCCCATTGCGTGCCGATGCCCTTGATGTTCTGCTGCAAGGTCTTGTCGTCCAGCGTCTTCTCGACGTAGTCCAGACGATTGGTGTTGATGGTGCCCAGCCACAGCTCCACTTCGGGGTGCTTGCGTTGCAGTGTGGGAGCCAGATATTCGTTGTTGAAACGCAGCGTGCCCTCGACGGTCCATGCACAGCCAGGATAGGGCGTGTAGCTGTAGGCCTCGTTCTGGTACATCACCTTTGTGATGGGCAATCCCTGCTCCTCGTACAGGTCGATGAAACGGCAGAACATGTCGGCATAGGCTTGCAGGTAGCGAGGGTCCTGGATGAAGAAGTCCTGCGATGCCAGACGGCGGGGGAAGACACCGTTGCGGTCGCCCAGCAGCTGCATCTCGTTGGGGTCGCGGTCACGTCCGTCGTCCATATATAATAGGTAGGCCTGTCGCTCGTCCATCTTGTTTGTGTTGGCGGGCTGTACGGGATAGTCGTGGTTGATCTTCATCCATGCTGGTGGCGACCACGGACTCATGAAGAGCTTCAGTCCCGGGCAGTACTTCTGTGCGGCACGAGCCAGTGGGATGATGTTCTGCATGTCGTGCTTGATGTTGAAGTGCTTCAGCTGGAAGTCGCCCGGCACATCACTGCAGCTATACCACTCGCGGGCATAGTCGTTGGCATTCATCGACACGCGTCCCAGCGTGAAGCGCAGATCGCCGTCGGCACCGAAGATGCGCTGCATCAGTTCGTCCTGCTGCTGGCGTGTAAGCATGTTGAAGGCGTCCCAGTCCAGTTCGTTGAACGTTGTGCCCCATCCCTGGAATTCCGTTCCCTGTTCCGTGCCACCTATTTCCAGCACCACTCTGCCTTCGGCCTTGGTGGTCAGTGTGGTCTTGCTCTCCGTCCATTCCCGTTCTTGGGTTGTGGTGTAGTGTGTCACCTTTTGTGCGAAGCTGCTTATGCTTAGCAGTGCTGCGCTAAATGCGATAAATGTCTTCTTCATTGCTATGTTTTTGTTTCTACAAATTTAGGTGTAAATTTCGAGAATGCCGTAATAAATGTCTGAAAAACATATTCGATAACATCAAAATGCATTTTTTTGCATCCTTTTTCGCACTTAAAGCCAATTGAATGTGTGTTATAAGAAAAAAATCCATAACTTCGCCCAATAAACTATTCCCCACACAATGAAAAAAACAGTATTCCTATTCCTTCTTCTGGCTGTCGGTATTAGTCTGCACGCAGAAGACAATGTGGTAATGAAGTTCGACTTCGGTAATGTGAGCAGCAAGAACGTCATAGACGAGGTGTCGGGCATCACGGCCAAGATGATGGGCTCGGCCAAGGTCGAGACGATGGGCACGTATAACGTCATGGAGCTGGGTGCGTCGAGCGGCTATCTGGACATGACAGCCGATGCGGGCACCAAGCTGGCCGGTCTGACAAACTTCTCGATCAGCTGCTATTACTTCGTGGCCGATGCCGCCGACATCACCGCCAATGGCAACTTCCTCTGGGCTTTCAGTACCAGTACGGCTTGCACCAGTTCGGCTGGCAGCTATCACGCCTATCGCGTCAATGCCCAGCGTGTAGCCTCTTCGACAAATGGCTACAGCAACGAGGCTGGCTTTGAACAGGGCAGCGCCTCGGCAAAAGGCCGGTGGGTGCATGTATGCTACACGCAGTTGGGCAAGACGGGACGCCTGTACATCGACGGCAAACAGGTTGCGTCATTGACCACCATGCCTACCCTCGCCACCCTCTTCAGCACCAGTCCCAAGTATTGCTGGCTGGGGCGTGCTCCCTTCTCGGGCGATGCCTATCTGGCCAAGACCAAGATCTACGACTTCTGCCTCTACGACAAAGCACTGACCCTGACAGCCATCAAGGCGAAGGCAGCACTGACCCAGGACTTGGACTTCCAGTATCGCTACGGCACGCCTGGCAACTTCGCCAAACTGCAGACTGCCATCGAGACCGCCGAGGCCAATCTGGCTGCCTATAAGGCCAGCGGCAAGTATGCACAGGCTGCCATCGACGACTATGAGGACGTGATAACCTATTCGCGCTATCTGCTGGACGAAGGCAAGGTGTCGCAGCCCTTCATCGACCAGCAGGTGGCCGCACTGACAGCTGCCAAGACTGCCGTCACGACCAGCTCGGGCTTTGTCTTCTCGGTCGAGAATCTGGACGGGACCTATGACACACAGCGTGGCTTCCGTCATCCCGGAGGTCTGCATACCCAGGCCGACTTCGACCGCATCAAACGTCAGATTGCCGAGAAGAACAGCAAGGTGCTGCAGGCTTATAACATACTGAAGAGTGCCGAGTACGCGCAGAGTACAACCGCCACCTATCCCGTTGAGACCATTGTGCGTGGAGGCGGCGTGGGCGAGAACTATATGAATGCGTGCCGTGGTGCTGCCATAGCGTATCAGAATGCCTTGCGTTGGAAGATCGAGGACAACAAGGCTTGTGCCAAGCATGCTGTCGACGTGCTGATGCAGTGGGCCAAGACCACAAAGGCCATCGGTGGCGACAGCAACTATGCGCTGGCTGCCGGACTTTATGGCTATCAGTTTGCACAGGCTGCCGAGCTGGTGCGCGACTATGAGGGCTGGAAGGCCGACGACTTCCGCACCTTCCAGCGTTGGATGCTCGATGTGTGGTATCCCTCGGCCATCGGTTTCCTGCGTGGCCGCAACGGTACTTGGGAGAATGCCGGCAGATGGTGGCAGGCTCCCGGTCACTACTGGAGCAACTGGGGACTGTGCAATGCGCTCTGCGTCATCAGCATCGGTGTGCTGTGCGACGATGTCAACATCTACAATCAGGGTATGTCGTACATCAAATACGATCAGGTAGGAACCTACAAGAATCCACGTACCGCAGTACCCATTCAGAATGATGGTCTGACGGAGTTCTGGGGCAACCTCATCGTGACAACCACCGATTGGGATCAGGAGACAGGGGCTTATGGCAAGGTGGGACAGATGAACGAGAGCGGTCGCGACACGGGTCATTCGGCCATGGCACTGGGTCTGGCCGTCGACATTGCCCAGCAGGGCTGGAACCAGGGCGACGATCTCTTCAGCTATATGGACCATCGCCTGGCTGCCGGCATCGAATACGTGGCAGCGCAGACGCAGAGTGTGCAGGGTCTGCCCTGGACGAACTACATCTATGGCAGTAGCGGATACTACTATACCGACAGTCGTTGCTGGACTATGACGGAGCCTGCACTGGGGGCACAGATGCGTCCCTATTGGGCAACGGTGATAGGTCACTACGAGGGTGTCAAGGGTGTCAAGATGCCTTTCTCCGAAATCTCGCTCAAGAACATGGGCATCGATGGTGGAGGCCTAGGAGGCACGAGTGGTGGCTACGACCATCTGGGCTACTCCGTGCTGATGCACACACAGGATGGTGTGGCCGAGCGCGACAAGGCTCCCGTGGAACTGATAGCCAAGATGGAGGTCAATGGCAAGGACATCATGCACAACGAACTGGGTATGCTGACCAACACCTTCGCCACCACTCCGCTTGCCAATCGTGGCGTGGCAAAGGGCACTGTCATCACACTGTCGCCCACACTGCCCGAAGGTGTTGAGGATACTGGCAAGTGGCAGTGGGAGTCGGGCGAGACAACACGACAGCTTACCGTCGTGGCTGATGCTTCGCATATCTACCGCGTACATTATATCAGTGCTGCGGGTACCGAGAGCGAGCAGAGCTATGCCATTGCCGTAGTGGGCGACGGCCAACCCACAACACTCCTCCCCACTATCACCTATAATGGCACAACCACCGGCAAGACCGAGATTGAGGTGGAGTACGGACAGGGTGTGACACTTAGTCTGCTGGCCATGGGTGGCTATGGCGAGTTTGAGTGGGAGAACGGTGCCAAGACTTCCAGCACGACACTGCGCGGTATCACTCGCGATCGTCAGATTACGGGTTGCTTCATCAACCAGGCTGGTCGCCGCAACTACGTTACATTCACGCTGAAGGCCAAACCCGCTACCCCCATCGATACGGCTGTCGAGAGTGTTGGTCAGGCGTCTCAGCATCGCGCTTCGGATGCCATCTACGACCTCTCGGGTCGTCGCATCAAAGCGGCTCATCCGGGGCAGGTCTATGTCAGTAACGGAAAGAAGATAAGGAGATAAACTTTCCCACCCTACTAAGCATTACACGAATGCATAATGGTTTTATTTTCAACATTAATTCCCATTAATTAGACATTAATTAACCATTAATTTTTGGAAACTATATATGATTTGACCCAGAGTGTCATTCCGACGTAGGAGGAATCCCCGTCCAACAAGGACTCACAATAGCAGGATTGGACTTTTGCCTACGGGACTTTTGACTACGGTACAAAAGTAAAAGTAGAGATCTGCATTTTGCCCGTCGGCAAAAGCCCTTCGTCGGGATGACAATGAAGGTGTGGGGTCAAACAGTATATAATTACCATTAATTTTTTCTTAAAGCATATACAAAGACAAATATAATTTATTGTTGTCCGGAAAATGACTCTTCCAAGATTTTGAGTGATAATCTGACATGATAAGGTCTTATTAGAAACCAAAAATAGCACAAAAATGGCAA
>JAGHUS010000170.1 GCA_018064685.1 Bacteroidales bacterium
TTATGGATATTTTTTTCTTTATCTTCGGATAATGATTCCGAGATTCAACAAACAAATAAAAAAACGGCAGATTTTGAAAAATTGTAAGCAAAACTTTAAAAATTCGCCGGAAAATCAGTAACTTTGCATAATATTTACAGCAGCTTCACATCACTAAGTAAACAATTTAAATAATAATAAAAATGAAAAAGTTTTATTCAATCCTGGCACTCGTTGCAGTGCTGTGTACTTCTCTGTTTGTAGCAACAAGTTGTGGCGAGGACGAGCCCGAAATCCGCAAGAACAAGATCATCGTGAATGCATACTACCACTACGAGCAGTTCTCGCCTGGCGTTCTCTCTCAGACCACAGACAAGGCCGTTGGCGATGCTATGCACGCTGTACAGAACCGCCTTGGCCAGATAGAGTTCACCACTCGCGACGTGGCTGAGAAGCTGTTGAGGGAGACTGTTGACGAGGAAATGAACAAACTGACCGACGAAGTGAAGTATGAGTTGGTAACCAAGAAAGCAGTGCTCTACTTCTCAGTCCAGAAGTGTGATCCCGCTGTCGAGTACATCTTCGATTGCTATGTTCTCAATGCAGAGGCACCCAAGGCCTCATTTACCATCAAGTCTGTTTCTGTCTACGAGAATTTCTTGGCCAATTATTCGGAGTCAACAGTTGCCATTATTCGTGAGCTGGCTCAGGTACTGAACACCAACCTCGCCGGCAAGAGTGTTGAGGCTTCTGTCAAAGATGCCAATAATGAAGTGTTTGCAATGGCTGTAAAGAGTCTGACAGACGAGCAGATCAACGCCATCAAGAACTGCCCCGAGGCAGCCGATAGCGGCACCCGCTTCATGCCTCTGATTGCCATCACCTACACCAGCACCTATATTGGTGACAAGGGTCAGGAGCAAACGGTCTTAATGAATATAAGGTCGTTCGAGAACTAAGCCGATATATCTGAAACCTGACAGATAAGATATGAAGAAGATACTATATAGTGTACTATTCCTGATGGTGGTCTGCGCTCTCCAAGCACAGACCACTAAACTTAGTGGTGCGGCCCAGCTGCTTGTCAGCAAGCATGCCAGCGCAACCGGCGGAAGGCAACGCGTGAAGGGCATCGATGCAGCACAGGAGGCATCCGTGCTGACAACCATCCTGCTCGAAGAGGGCAGCCAGATGGATGCCGACAAACTGAAAGCGCTTGGCATCGAGGTGGACAAGCAATGTGGCAGCCTCGTCTTTGCCGACGTGCCCATCTGCAGCCTTGAGGCTTTGGGGCAGATGGAGGGCATACGCCTTGCAGACACCGGACGCCCCGTGAAACCCTGTCTGGACCTCGCCAGGCAGGCAACCTCTGTGGCCTTGGTGCAGAACACTGGCTCTGCCCAGTCGGCATTGCCCCACCCATATACCGGAAAGGGGGTTCTCGTAGCCATCATCGATTCTGAAATCGACCCCGGACATCCTGTCTTCCGCGATGCCGAGGGCAAGCTGAGAATAAAGGAGTATGGCGTGTTCGGCTATGACAAGGACACAAAGAAGAACACACGTACGATCTATGGCGAAGGCGAGATGGACAAGGCCATAGCCTTCAATGCCAACCGCTCGTTGCACAGCATCGGACACGGCACACACGTAGGGTCCATTGCTGCAGGCTCTACGGCTTGCCTGCCCGACAGCGATCCCATGAAGGCGTTCGGCGGCATGGCTCCCGAAGCCGACCTGCTGCTCTACGACATCGACCTGAGCAGCGAGAACAACATCCTCTACGCACTGGCGCAAGCCTACGAGAAGGCTGATGAACTGCAGCAGCCCATCGTGGTAAACATGAGCATCGGTGCAACGAAAGCTTGTCTGGACGGCACCGACAGCTTCAGCATACTCATGAAGACGCTGATCGACTCCTTCAACCACGAGGGCAAGATTCTGTGTATATGTTCCGGCAACGAGGGCAATGGTCCTTCGTCGGCCCAGCTGGACTGCAACAAGCCCATCGTGAACAACACATGGACGGAGCAAGAAACATTTTATTACAGGGGTGCAGATTCGCCCAACATCATCAACGGCGTGGTTTACCATGGTCTGGAGGAAGGATTCACTTTCTACAGTTCCGACACCAGGGACTTTGCCGTGCAATACACTATCCGCGAACCCGACGGCACTCTCATCAAGACGTTCGACCCCATCGTCTACGATGGCAAACTGGGTGCCCAAGTCAAGCATTTTGCAGGAACGGCCAACGGAGATGCCTACGACGTGACCTTCGAGACCACGACGGAAATGACCGGTGCCAACCGCTTCTATATGTTGACCGACGTATACGCCAACGTGGAACACCATTTCGATTTATATGCCACCATACTGACCCGTGAAAGCGACATGCATATTGATGTGGCAGTACAAAACGGACGTCTCATGGAGGGGAACGGATGCCACGGGGGCAACAGCTACGGCAGCATCAACTACATGGCATGCAACGACGGGGTAATCTCGGTGGGCAGCTATGACAGCCGTCATTCGTTCACTGATATTAACGGATACGAGGTGATAGCTAGCAGTAGTGTGCAGGGCGATATCTCGTACTACTCAGGCTACCGAACCTTACACTATGGCACACCCCTTCCCCACGTCCTTGGTCCCGGTTCGCAAATCATTGCTGCCATGCACCACAACATGGAAAAGACGTCGATGGGCGTATTCGGCACCTCGAACTACGATGGGGTGGAATATCTCTGGGCAGGACTGGAAGGCACCTCGATGTCGACACCAGCCGTGTCGGGAATCGTGGCCCTCTGGCTACAGGCCAATCCCCGACTGGACCGTGAGGCCGTGTGTCAAATCCTCAGTGCGACGAGCGACTATGACGAGTTCTGCAAGGCTATGCCCGAGCGTTCCGGATACGGAAAGGTCAACGCCCTGCGCGGACTGCAATACATCCATACCACGGGCATCGAGGAAGTGGAGTCTGACCGTATCAACCGTCCAGCCAAGTACGTGGATGGCAATGGCCGCATCATCCTGCAAAGGGATGGAAAGGTCTATAACGTGATGGGGGTGAGAATGCGTTAAACTTGAAGGATTACTAATGAAGAGAAGCAAGTTTGGCTTCTAAGTAGGTGATCAAAAAGGTTTTTATAACGTTCAACCAGCAATGTCATCCCGACGTAAGGAGGGATCTCTACTTTGCGACGTCTCACAAAGTCCAACAAGGACTCAAAATAGCAGGATTGGACTTTTGCCTACGGGACAAAAGTAGAGATTTGCATTTTGCCCGTTGGCAAAAGCCGCTTTGCTCAGAATGACAAATCCTCTTGCGTCATTATAAAAATCTTTTTGATCACCTACTTAAGATATTGATTATCTTGTCGCATCGTGAGAATGTTCAGCTCGACGGCCGAAGGGAAAGTCAAATATAAGCGGCTTCGCCGGAAATTCTTTTTGCTTTCGCTGGAAATCTCTTTTTTGGAAATATTTCCTTAATTAAGATTTCCCCGTAGGGCCTAATATTTCCCCGCTAGGGCTAAGATTTCTTGCCGCCAGGCAACTCAACTCATCTTGTCTTTGTCGCTTCGCGAGAAATCTTGGCGGCTGAAGCCGGAAATCTTTTTGCTTTCGCTGGAAATCTCTTTTTTTGGAAATATTTCCTTAATTGAGATTTCCCCGAAGGGTTGAATATTTCCCCGCTAGGGTTAAGATTTCTTGCCGCCAGGCAACTCAACTCATTTTGTCTTTGTCGCTTCGCCCCTCGAATCTGTGACAAATAGTCAAAATTATCTTCAAAAGCACATAATCTACCTGTTATATATAAAAAAATAAAGTATTTCTGCTGATTATTCACTGAAACTTTGTAACTTTGCCCGCAAATCATGATTTTCTCTATCGCAACGGACGTAAGATTGCGTGATGCAGAATAAACTCAATAAACAACGAAATATAGAAGTCTTTAAGAAACAATATAGAGATATAACATATTAACATATAACGCGCATTGACTATTATTTGCGTTCTCCTGAATTTGTCTGGAAAACTTATATTTGGATAAGAACACAAAGAATAGTGGTTAGGCAGTTCCGTATGGAATGAGCCTTATTCCTCTTTATAAGAGTTCAGTGTTCATGTTTTTGGCATGAGCATTTCTTATAGGGGAATGAGGTCCAATTTCCAGACAAGCCTCGGAGAACGCATAAGAAGGTTCATGCCCTTTTTGTGCGCTCACGTAAGTGGTAGATCGATGC
>JAGHUS010000025.1 GCA_018064685.1 Bacteroidales bacterium
ACGGGAAAGAACGAGCCATGCACGTCAGATGTCTCGATGAATCTTAGGGTGACCGTCTTTGGCTTGGCTTCGGATGGTAGCATGAATGTGAGTAGAGAGAGTATTAAGAGTAATCTCATTCCTTATTAAATATATAAAAAGGAGCGAAAGGTGGCTTTGCCATGAGGAAAGCCATCTCGCACTCCATTTTATTTCTTCGTTGAATATTTTAGTTGTTGCTGTTCATAAGCTGTTCGTGCATGTTGAGAGCAGCACGTCGTCCGTCACCCATAGCGAGGATAACGGTAGCACCACCGCGCACGATATCACCGCCGGCATAGAGGAACTTACGGCTTGACTGCATGTCATCGCCTACGGCAATGGTGTTCTTGCGTCCCAGTTCGAGACCCTTGATGGATGTAGGTACGAGTGGGTTAGGGCTAACACCAACGGCAACGATGACCTGGTCGCAATCGATAGTGATGCGCTCGCCTGTATCGACAGGGCTGCGACGGCCGGAAGCATCAGGTTCGCCGAGTTCCATAACGGCAAGTACAGCCTGCTTAACGCATCCGTTCTCATCGGCAAGATACTCTACCGGGTTGTGGAGAGTCTTGAAGATGATACCCTCTTCCTTGGCATGCTTTACCTCCTCTGCACGTGCTGGGAGCTCAGCATCCGAACGTCTGTAAACGAGTGTGACGTTGGCACCGAGGCGCTTTGCCGTACGTACCGAGTCCATGGCTGTGTTACCACCGCCTACTACGACAACGTTCTTGCCTAAGTTGATAGGAGTATCGGTCTTAGGGTTGGCTGCATCCATGAGGTTGACGCGTGTAAGATACTCGTTTGACGACATGATGTTGATGAGATTCTCGCCAGGTATGTTCATGAAGTTAGGCAGACCAGCACCCGATGCTACGAAGATACCCTTGAATCCCTGTGCTTCAAGTTCGTCGATAGAGATGGACTTGCCAACGATGACGTCGGTCTGGAAGTGAACACCCATCTTGCGGAGGTTCTCTATCTCTACGTCAACGATGGCGTTAGGCAGACGGAACTCTGGGATGCCATACTTCAATACACCGCCAATCTCGTGGAGTGCCTCGAATACATATACGTCATAGCCCTTCTTGACCATATCGCCGGCAAACGAAAGTCCGGCAGGTCCTGATCCTACTACACCTATCTTAATACCATTGGCAGGTGCTGTCTCCGGGAGAGAGATGTTGCCCGACTGGCGTTCGTAGTCGGCAGCGAAGCGCTCCAGATAGCCTATTGCAACAGCAGGCTCGTTCATCTTGAGGTGGATGCACTTGCTTTCGCACTGTTTCTCCTGTGGACATACACGGCCACAGACGGCAGGCAGTGCAGAAGTGTTCTTCAGTACCTTGGCAGCAGCAAGGAACTGTCCGCGCTCAATGTTCTTGACGAACGATGGAATGTTGATGTTTACCGGACAACCTTCTACGCAAGAAGGGTTTGCACAGTCAAGACAACGCTTGGCTTCGGTCATTGCCATCTCCTTGGTGAGACCGATGTTGACCTCTTCGTGGCGTGTCGTTGCACGATATACTGGGTCGAGTTCTGGCATGACGACGCGCTCGATAGCAGTGCGCTCCTTAGGTTTCATGCTCTTGCGGAGCTCCTCGCGCCATGCAGCCTTGCGGTCGGTGAGCACCTCGATAGAGTCGTCAGTAGGAGTGGCATCCATCACTACGTCGGTAGTCTCTGCGTTTTCACACTCCACATCCTCATAGACGTGAGCTGCAAGGTTTGCCATGTCCTCCTGCTCTACCTTCTTGAAGGTACCCATGCGCTTGAACATCTCGTCCCAATCAACGAGTGCACCGTCGAACTCCGGACCGTCGATACATACGAACTTGGTCTTTCCGCCGATGGTAAGACGACAAGCACCGCACATGCCAGTGCCATCCACCATGATGGTGTTGAGCGATACGTCGGTAGAGATGCCGTACTTCTGAGTCATGAGGCACGAGAACTTCATCATGATAGGAGGGCCGATAGCGAATGCCTTGTCGATATGCTCCTGCTGACAGAACTTCTCGATACCCACGGTTACAACGCCTTTCTCACCCTTCGAACCATCGTCGGTCATGATGATGACTTCATCAGAAGACTCGCGGATCTCCTTTTCCATGATGACGAGTTCGGCAGTACGACCTGCGATGACAGAGAGCACACGGTTGCCGGCAGCCTTAAGACCGCGGATGATAGGCAGCATAGGTGCTGCACCCAGACCACCACAAGCACAGATTACGGTGCCGAAGTTCTCGATATGTGTTGGGTTGCCGAGAGGACCCACGATGTCTGCTATCTCATCGCCAACGTTCTTCATGCAAAGTTTTGTTGACGACATACCAACCTCCTGGATTACGAGCATGATGGTGCCACGCTCTACGTCGGAGTCGGCAATGGTAAGAGGCATACGCTCTGAGTGCTTGTCAACACGAACGATAACGAAGTTACCAGGCTTGCGGCTCTTTGCGATAAGTGGAGCCTCTATCTCTAAGCAGAAAACCTTCTCGGAAAACTGCTGCTTTGAAACTATCTTATACATATT
>JAGHUS010000028.1 GCA_018064685.1 Bacteroidales bacterium
TGAAAGGTGTATTGCCTCCAAATGGCAGGTTTATGACTTTGTTCAGCAACGGGATGTTCTCAGTTTTAATAGTGTATGTACCACTCTCAAACTGATCCATCACCTTACCGCCTTTTACAAAGAAAGCTGTCTGACCTGGATAAACAACAAGTTGGGTTCCTATCCTTAGGTCTTCAGAAGGAAATTTGTAAACTAATTCTTTGTCGTTTACTTCGCATTTTACAACATCGATTAATGCCATACCTATGTTTTCTGTTGCCTTTAGAAACCCAATGAGGCATAACGTGTTAGATTATGATTAACCTACATAAACGCAGAACGTAGGCTTCCATCTCTACTTGTCCGTTTCCTAAGGTCCTGAGAAAACCTGTATAGTTAGACTTGTAGAGTGTCTGCCTACGCCGTATGATGCACGTATCCGAAAAGTGTGCTTGTGAGGATATAAATACCCTCGCGGCACACTTGGGGATACAATAAATGCATACCCGTAGCAGCCACTTCTGACATTGTCCATTGAACTATACGTTAGAATTTCTCAGGTTCTAGGAATCCAATTGAACAAAGCATCGATGACGCTTTACATTATGTAGTGTCCCACCCAGCCGCTCATCGTTTCAGATGGCACGGCGTAGGCTGTGACATTGCAAAGGTAATATTTTTTCTGCAATTGGTAAAGAGTTTTTCAAAAAATCATTGTAAAATTGCCTAAAATATTATGAATTATGGTAAAATAGAACTGACAACTACACTTTTTGGCTACAAAGAATATTGATTTACTAAGATTTTGCACCTATTTTGACATCAAACGCAAGATTTTTCTCGAAATATTTGCGTGAATGAGAAATTGTTAATACCTTTGCACCACAAGAACCCGCCAAGCCTCTTGACAATGCTTAAATCGGCGGGTCGTTTTTTGTTTATAGGCTATGGCACATTACACCAAGACATTTTCAGAACCTTCAGACCTCATTGCCCTATTAAAGAGTAGAGGTATGACTATTGACAATGAAGCCAAGGCGCAACAATACCTGAAGCGCATTGGCTATTATCGTATATCTGCATACTTTTACCCTTTGCTGGCGATGCCAAAGGAAGACCAACATGGATAATACGAGCAAAACGGCAATTCACAGTGCTAAAATCTGTAAATTGCCGTTTTGCCATATATCGCCACAAACTCAGGCTGCTCGCTTTCCGTCAGCCGTTTCAGTTCATCTTGTTCTTGTTTGCGTCCTATCAGTTTCATAAAACTCAAATTTATTCAAGCTGTACAAATGAAAATTTACGATTAAATTCACGGAAAATTCACGGGCATTTTCGTTCTTGCCTTGCAAGCGTCCAAAGGCCGAGCGATGCCATAGGCAATTTTTCTTTTTTTAACGCGAATTCACCATGAATTATCCGTGAATTTTTCCGTAAATTTTCTTTATGTAGTTTTCATTTGTACAGGTTGAATTTATTTCTGGCTGCAAGGATACAAAAATGTTTTCGTATAGCCAAAAATAATATTGCTTGTTTGATTGAAATCCTGAAAATCAGCGCATCAGGATTAATCTCCGAAGATACCGGAATATCCGCTATAAGTGGTTATTTCAGGAAGATCATCATCATCACCATCGTCGGGAGTAACCGTACGACGACGAATACCCATCCTTGCAATTCCATCTCCCGAACCACATACCATCTCTGACGACTCAACCATCACTGCCTCAACAGAAGGCTTCATATATTGCTTTTTCATTATTATTAAACCCCTCTCTGACTTCCCCCAAAGGGGAAGGACTGATAAATAGGGGTGTTACAGTCATTGTTATTCGCTTTTATATAGCAAAATTGTTATTGCTTCACCATTCTCCCCAACCCGCCCTTTAAGGGAGGGCTGGGGAGGGTCTTTACTTAATCACTACCTTCTTCGTCTTACCATCACTGTACCTTATGATATTCACGCCCTTCTGCAGGCTGTTGATGCGGTGACCGTTGATGTCGTAGTATTCCGCCTCGCCCTCGATGATGGCAGTGATAGCCTCAATGGCAGTAGCCTCTTTGCCCTGTCCGATGTTCAGTTGCTTAGCACCAACAGGAGAAGATGAACTGAGGTATGCACGGAATGGAGCACAATAAACGTTGTTCTCTCCCTTGACATCCTGGATGCTCCAGAACTTGTTGTTCGAGATGATGTAGCCGTCCTTGTAGGTGATGTCCGTCATACTGTAGCTACCTGTGAGGGTGAGACCGTCAACAGGAGTAGGTGCTACGTCTTCGAGGGCCCAGCAGTTAGATACTTGCGTTTCACCAGTGTTGATAGTGAGGTCGTAGTTGCCAGCAAGACCGCCACCCAGACGAATGAGTGCAGGAGTGTTGGCTGCGAGTGTACCATCTACCTTGGCGAGGGTGATTTCACCGTCTGATACGCTATAGAGGGTATAGAGGTCATAGTCTCTACCACTGCCGTCAACAGCGAATGGCAGAATGATGGTTCCCCACTGATTCCTGATGTTGTGACGGGTATAGGTAACTCTGCTTGCTGTGAAGTTAACACTGATATCATACTCCTTGGAATCATCCAGAACGAAGTGATCGCAGACATGGCCCTCCTTGTCTTCATCATACACAATGGCGCCTTCGCTTGTCACGCCTAAGCAGAGAGGACAGGTTGGATAGTAGTCTGTCCAATAGCCTGTGTAATCCTCGTTGTGCATTGGGACCATCTCAAGACCTGAGTATGAACATTCGCTGAGAGGGTCAGAGCCATTGATGGTGATAGTGACGCCCTTCATGTCGGCGGAGCACTCAGGATCGTCGGCGAGGTAGAAGCGGAGGTTCTTGTCGCCGCCGTCGTTCTTCTTCAGCACATAGCCATCTGGCACTGCGAGACGGTGTATGATTTCACGATAACCACCAGGCACATTGCCGTACATACCTATCAGGTTAATGCCTGTAAGCACAACCTTGGACGTAGCATCCAGCTTGCAATCCTCAAAGCTGAACTGGCCGCCGCCAAGCTCAGAGTTGAGGTGGAGTGTAGCATTGTTCTTGATGTCAATACCAGGAGCCGACACCCAGCTCAAACGGCTTCCGATAACTGTTGCGTTATCAATGGTCAGCAGGTTATCATCAGAAACCTCATTGATATTTGCCTTCATCGTACCATTCTTGATGGTCGTGCTGCCCGAAACGCTCAAGTAGTGATAGTCGTTGTATTCTCCTCCTGGAACTAATAGCCATTCTTTAGCTTCGTCATCCCAGTAATCCTCGCATTGTTCGTATGTGCCATCGATTGAATAGCCATTAAGGTCGATAGTGATATTCTTTCGATTCCAGCTGTCCATATTGATGTCATTCTCCATCGCAACATCACCTGTCAGCTTCAGTGTGCAACCATCGTTGACATACTCAAATGCCGCATCAAGTGTAGCATATACCGTTCCTTCAGTTTCGCCCTCAGGAATCAGTTCTACACCGCTGTGAGTATGGCAGACAGTACACTCACCATCCACATAATTATGCTTGTCGGTCGAGCCTACCCAGTCTTCCTCGTTGTTGCTGTTTGTGTAGGCGATGTATTCCGTCACACCGTCGCAACGCTTGTTGTGCACGGCATGAACGATGGCCATATTGTGCTCGAAGCAAGGCAGGGCATCCTCACCCAGATACTGGCAGAAGCCGATGGCCGCAGCAACCTCGCCGCTTGCAAACTCCTCGGCAGTCTTCTGAGTAGCGTATGCGTCTTCGTCGAGACAATAGAAGTTGCTGATGACGTCAGCAGCGCTTGCGCCTGCCACAGCACCCTTATTGGCACCGGCAGACTCAACTGTAGCGGCAGCGAAGCCAGCGGTCAGCACACCAGTGTTCTGGCCGAACACACCACCCACGTAGTCATTACCCTTTACGATGGTGCGCTCTACCATTACGGTGCGTACGGCATCTTCGGCAGCGTTCTTACCTGCCAGGGCACCTACATACTGAGCACCATTGAAGTATGAGCCTACAATGGCAATCTCGCTGATAGCATCAGCAGAATAGAACTCGCTCTTGACACCGGCATAGTTGCCGATGAGACCGACGTAGTTGCTCTCTGGCTGATTGCAATAGACACCATTTATATAATAGCGTGTGAAGTTGGAGTGTGAATCCGCCCCAGCGGTAACAATGGCGCCAGTATAAGGCTCTTCCTCTGTACCGATAGGAGTCCAGTTGCGGAACTCAGCGACGCCAGCGGTGTTCAGTGTGCCGTCTGCGTTGATGACATTCTCGTTGATGCTGATGTCGTTGGCAATAAGGATAGAAGGATGGAGGTCGGTCTCGCCATAGCCAGGGATGTCCTTGTAGGTGCCATTGTTGATGGCGTTGGCAAACCAATAGAGCTGACCGGCATTGCGGATGTAGCAGATGTTCTCTGCGATGTAGTACAAAGGAGCCTCCATCTGTTCGGTGTGGCAGCGGGCGCAGGTAGCAAAACCGTTGTCGTAGTGGTCGATGTCATGACCGAGTGGATATGTTGCCAAATTAACCTCCACGTTGGTACATTCTGCATCGGCATAGTAGATGCCTTCCTCATGAGAGCAGGTCCAGTATTCCACAGTTCCACTCTCGGTACATGTTGCTGCTACAGCATCATGATGCTCGATGTTGCCATGACCGGTAGCAGGTGTTATGACATCACCGGCTGCCAGCTCGGTGGTACCCTCCGCGTCGTCGAAGTATTTGTCGCAATAAGAACACTGATATACATCTTTGCTGAAACCGCTATGTGTGCATCCGGCAGCCTCTTTTGCAAAGAACAGACTAATATCGTGCTTACCGTGGAAGAAGATATCCTCGGCGCTCAACTCGCTCTGACATCTGTCGTCAGCAAAGTACTTGCCACAAGCAGAACACTTGTAGTGCTCGATGCATCCCGTCTGCTCGCAGGTCTCAGCCTCACGTGCAAAGTAGCGAGCCAGCCCCATGTGTTGATGAACGCTGACCCATCCCCCGGCATTATACTCGCGTGTGCAGGCTTCATCCCTGAACACTTTACCGCAAGTGCTGCACTCGTAGTACTCGTAGTTGCCATCCGTGGTACAGGTGGCTGCCACTGCCTCATGACGAACGGCATGGTGTGTGTCCTTACCGAATCCCTGGTTGGCATAGACGTTCTCGCCAATCAAGTTGCCGGCACAATCCACGTTGTTACCATAGAACACCACTGGGCTCTCAGCATCAATCACAGGACACAGGTCGGTACCGATGCCCTGACGCCATACGACATTATTGCTGGTCTCGCCGCCGTTGAGTCCGTAGCACACCTCGCCGCTGGCAAACTGCGCTGCTGTTGCCACGGTGCCACTGGTGCATGTATTGGCTACACCTTGGAGCGAATAGTTGTTGCTGTACCTAACAGTAGGAATACGCAGTGAACCAATGCCATCGCCATCCACCTTACCAACGTTGTAACAACCCTTGACCTTCATGTATTCTATTCCATCCCGGTCTGCAAGGCTAAGCATAGCATCGTCTGACGTTGACCAGTAACCGACAATACCGCCAACATGGGATGCACCCTTTACCGTGGCTTCGTTCCAGCAGTTGGTGATGTCACAGGCATGTCTTCCAATATCGAAACTATCATAATTGCCGGTCAGTGAGAAGGCAATTTCTCCGACTATACCGCCCACATTGTTGCGTCCGCAGAAGTAGGAATCCTTGATGCCAAGGTTCTTGATGTGTCCCGAATAGTCGAGTTTCTTGATGAATCCTACCTCATCGGCAGTCGGGTCATTGAAGTAAAGACCGCTGACGGTATGGCCGTTGCCGTCGAAGGTGCCATGGAATGCGTCTCTGTTGGTGACCAGAGGTGCCGTAACATAGAGGTTGGAGCCATCGCCGTTCAGAGAGCCGTCTGCCTTCAACACGTTCTCGTTGACAGTGATGTCTGCCATCAGTCGATAATTGACGTCATGACGAAAGCCACCAGCATAAAGGCTGAGGAACTGTCCGAGATTGCTGATCTCGCGGTATCCGTCGGCAGCAACGGAAGGCTGCTGGCAATAGCGGTACGTATTATTGTCTTGGGGATACTCCTTCTTGCAGAAAACGCAGAGGGCGAAACCTTTTTCGCTATACTCGGTGGAATTGTCCCAATCATGGTCATGCACTATCTTCTCCGGGGTATCGACGTTGGTGTAATAGTTGTTGGTGACATTCTTCTCTTCGCAATCATACTCCTCAACATAATAGACGATAGGACCATCTCCGAAATGCGGGCGATCGTCGGTACCGAGTTCCTGACGCCATATCACGTTGTCGTCAGTCTTCTTGCAATTGAGACGATAGGCAAGCCAACCTGATTTCATTTGAGAATTCGAGAAAGCGTTGGGCTGGCTGCTATTTATACCACAGATACCTGTGTAGCTAATCCCATAACCGTCTCTGTTAGCGGCATAATCGCGTAGATGATAACAGCCTTCATATATTGTTTTATATCCAGAGCCAGCTATATTACCAGCTAACCAACCCTTTACCTTACCAAGGTTGAGACATCCAGTAAAAACATCGCTATGGCTATCACCAGAGATTCCACCAGTACGGGAATAACCAACGTCTGATACATTTGCTTCATTAATACAAGCCGTTATCTTGGAATCCCTTGAAACTCCAACAATGCCACCTACACTAGCTTGAGAAAATTCACCTTCTTTCGATGAGGTAGCTCCGGTTCTGACCGTTCCCTTCGCGACGCACTTGATGATTTTACTATTTTTCGCTTGTGCACAAATACCTCCTACGTCACCATTAGCAGAACCAACAACGCCTTCGAAAGTGGTATTTATGATTTCAGCATTTTCTAAGTAACCAACGATACCTCCTACATAGAAATTATATTTTTTATCAGAGGATAAATTTGAGATACCAGAGTCTTTAATTTCCAGATTCTTGATGGTCCCGCCGTTGGCAACTGTATTAAAGATGCCGCAAATTCTATTTTGTCTGTATTGTTCTATACCACCAATTGTAGTAACACTATAAATTCCACTGATGCTATGACCATTGCCATCAAATGTACCACAAAATAGGCAAATCGTATCCCAGTTTCTGGGGTTTTTGTTATGCATTCCTGAATTAATTATAGTTCCATCTGGATATCTATTAAACAAGCTTTCGTTGACAACGATGTCTTTACACAACACGGCATTGTATTTGCCTTTCAAGGCTATTTTCTTATCGTTAAGGCTTGCACCAACAGAATTAAATTTCTTGTTGATGGCGGCCGCCCATTTGTAGAGGTCATCGACACTGTTAATGGCATAGTAGCCCACGTAGTCTTCAGTAAGACCATAGGTGGCGCAATTGCCTGCTGTAATGATGGTCTGCGCCCTCAATCCTTGGGGCACAAACATAGTCAATAGGACTAACAGCATTCCTAATGACTGTTTCATTCGTTTTGTTTTCTTCATTTTGTTTTGATTATAATGATTTAATATCTTGTTTTTGCTATTATCCTAAACGATAATCCTAAGGAACATCTGAAACGCTTATTTTTCACTATTCACTTTTCACTATTCACTTCGCAGATTACCACTGCTTCACGAATCCGCTGAGCCACGGTACATCGGTGAGCCACGAAATCTGGAGGCGCTTCTTCTTGAAGATAGCCATCTCACGGCTGCCATATTCGGTATGCAGGTATTCCTCGCTCTTCTGTATGTTCACCTCGGAGTCGTATGCCAAGGCGCTGAAGCCATCCAGTGCCTTGTAGATATAGCCGAAGATGCCTACGCCCACGAACATCAGGAGGGTGAAGGGCAGCGTGTCGTTGGGGAAGAGCAGGGTGACAGCAATGCCTCCGATGCCGAAGAGGATGATGAGGTGGCACGAGAAGAAGAGCCAGCGCACATCGCGGTCGGTATCGTTAACGAAATAGTTGGCATAGTTGCCCAGCTGCAGGTAGATGCGGTGGAAGCTCTGGTAGAACTTGCATGTGAGGAATCCGATATGGAGGAAGAACAGTCCGAAGCCTATATATAATAAGGTGTGGCTCTGGAGCAGGGCACTCATGCCATAGACCAGGACGGAGAGGATGAGCACAGAGACATCGCGCAGGGCTACACGGAAGGTGAGGTAGTGGCGGTCGATGAGTCCTGTATGGCTCATGGAGAACAGCGTTCCACCGATGTGGAAATAGCCAAGTGAGAGTGCCGATGCTGCTATTGGGTTATAGAACCGTGGCATGAACCACCAGTGCAGCGCAAACCCGATACCGAAGAC
>JAGHUS010000077.1 GCA_018064685.1 Bacteroidales bacterium
GTCTATGCCCTCGGCGGTATATCGGCCGACAAGCTCCCCGAACTGACCGCCATGGGTTTCAAAGGTGCCGCCATCCTCGGCGATCTGTGGCTGTCGCAAGACCCATGCGAAAGACTTTCTGCATACCTGCAACACGAGTAGCACGCCGTAACTACCATAGCACACATGGTGTTGCCCCGCGATTTGAGAAAATTGGTGGTGGTGAAATGGCGTATTCATTAAGAGATAATGCTATAGATGGAGGGCGAGAATGTATGTTTCCCGTCTTGCAAAGCTATCAAATCACAAGGTAAAAGCTATGCTTTTGCTTGGTAAAACGATAGGTATTACCTTGTAAAAGCATAGCTTTTGCTGCACAATATGGCAAAAAATAAGTGATGTTTGCTAAAAATGCTGGCATCGTGGCGTTTTCTTTTGTAAAACACTGACCTGCAATTGATTCTGAAAAACTACAAGTTTCCTTGCCGTGAAAATGCCGTGAAAGTGGTGGCATGTGCTGGCAAATCGCCCCCAGAGGATGTATCTGCCACCAAAATGCCACGAAAACCCGTGTTTTCACAGGAATGTGCCAGCAGTACTTTCGAGCCGATTCGGTCTAAGTACCAATAATCGAACGGCTTACGGAGCACAAATGCCAGCATGCCAGCAAAACGCATAAAAAGCCATAGAGGGCCAGCTGCGTCCGACAGGGAGTCCCGTAGGGATGCGAAGTACAAGGCACTGAGCCACGAGGGCTGAGTAGTTACAGTAGTTACGTAAAACGTTAAGAAATGATAAAACACGTGGTTCGTTGTTTGATAAATGCAGGTCGTTGCGTTATATGATTGTGCTGCGAATAAAAAAGCAGTAACTCATATAACGCAACAATTCGTTTTGTCTCTATCAACAAAAGAAATATCGTCTATGGCACAACAGCTGAGAAGGCAGGCTCTGGAGGTTTGCCGTAGAATGGGTGCGCCTGCCCCAGAAGCAGAGGATGTGGCACAGGACGTGATGCTGAGACTATGGGAGATGCGTGACGATGTGGGGCGATTCAGGTCCATAGAGACATTGGTAACCATCATGGCACGGAATATGCTGATATCAAAATGGCGGACGGACAAGCATCGCTCACAAGGATTGTGGCATACGGACAGCGAACTGCCATTTGCTATCGACAGCACCGCTGACCCTCAAGAGACCATCGAACAGCAGGAGATGTTACAGTGGTTGGAACACCGACTCAGTGAGTTGCCCACCACGCAGCACACCATTCTCTACATGCGTCAGGTGGAACACCGTAGCAACTCCGAGATAGCACAGTTGCTTGGCATAGAAGAAACATCGGTATCTACGCTGCTAAGCAGGGCGAGACGAGCTTTGTTGGCCAGCATCTCTCCCAAATAGAAAGACAAAAACACATTAAGAACACATGAACAGACAAGAAATACAGCAATTACTTGATGCGTTCCTCGACGGCATGACCACTGTCGAGCAGGAGCAACGTCTTGCAGAATTCTTCCGTTCGGCAAACGATGTTCCACCAGAATGGGAGCCGTTCCGCAGGATGTTCGGATGGTTTGACAGTGGAATGACGCCCACCTCATTACCCCAAGAAGTAGATGTGGTAGATAAAGAAGCCTCGCTTATTCCTATTCATACAAGGCAGAAGCGCATATACGGGTTTGCAAGGATAGCATCTGCGGCTGCATCCGTAGCTATTTTGATTGGAGTGTTTATGAATATGCCGGAACCTTCCCAAACTACACATCCGGAAACAGCTCAGGAATCCTCCATAGGTAGTGTCCCACTTCCTGAAAAAGTTGTGCAAACCTCAAGTGTAGCAAGCACAGAAGAGAAGCAAGAGAAGTCTGTTACTCCCCATGTAACGGACACTCGCGATGCCTTAAAATCTTCAGAGAAGGCTATCACCGAAGCCGAACGCATCTATAACGAGCAGGATCACGACATGGTGGATGAGCGATATGAGGATGTACGGCAGGCTGTAAGCAATCATGAGGTACGTTCACGTGGCTTCTTCACCGCTATTGATGAGCAAGGCTGCGTGCGGATTATACAGTGCACAAACGAGAACACTAACCAGTCAAACTTAGTAGAACTATGAGACATTTCATCACCTTATTGATATTTGCATCCTGCATACTATGTGCCAAGGCACAGCAGAACATCATACGTTGTGTGGATATATTCCGCAGCCGTCCGGAAGTGGAGGGCAATATCGCCTCGCGTACATACTCAGACAAAAATAGCAATCGTGATGCAAGATACGAAGTGTTTTCTTTTACTATCCCAAAGGGTAGGAAGGAACAGCTCAAACTTGTTGAGGATGCCTTTGCCAGAGACATGAAGTCTGCCTATAACAGTGCTCAGGGTATCTCCGGCGAGCCACGTTACTATAACCCAAATGGTTCGTACAGTGTCTGTGCTCTGTACGTTGACGATAACAACAGCATACCTATAGGTATCAAAAAAGGCAACAACTATAGTTATGCCTGTTTCCTGGACACTGAAGATACCATCCGTACGCATCGCTATGCCTACTTCCTGGAATATGGTGTCAAAGGCAATCAAATCGTTGGTAGGGTTGGAGTGTCGTACTCCACCACAGCTCAATATCGCGAATCCATGAAGAACAATGCCTCTAAGCAGAATAAGAACGCAGGCAGTAAAGCTACTTTAGCCACCGTCATAGGTGCTGATACTAATGATGAACTGCAACTGGCAATACAGGTGTTGCAGTCGCTTAGCGCTGATGATCAGGCAAAGAAGGATGTCAGTCCAGAGGAACAATGGTTGGCGGAGTTTACGCTAAAGGTGAAATGGCTGCGCCAAAACTGGAACGATGACACAGCCACGCAATATGCTGCCTCCATCTATGGCCTATGCAAACGTAGCCAATGTCTTGATGAAACAGAGCGAAAACTCGCCACGTCTGAACTGAACAAGTTGCTGAAAATGGTCAAGGACGACACCGTCATCACGCTGCTCAAAGCCTCCGTAGAGCGTCTTGACACATCGCGCAGCAGTAAAGACGGCAGTTGTAACGGATTTATAAGTAACGAATTGATGTACTTCCTTTCCTAAACCACAATCATCCAATGAAACATCTCCATATTCTAATGGCAGCCATGCTGTCATTATCGCCCTTCGTGTGCCTTGCCCAGACGGACAGTACGGCAGTGAATGACACTATCCACAGGAACATGAACCTTGACGACGTGGTCGTAACGGCACAGCGTGTGCTCGTAAAGACCGAAAGCGATCGCATCAGCTATGACGTCACCCACGATGATGATGCCAAGACGAACCCGCTGAACGAGATTCTGCGCAAGGTGCCTTTCGTCACCGTTGAGGCAGACGGAACCATCAAGGTCAAGGGATCCTCCAATTTCAAAATATACAAAAACGGTCGCCCTAACCAGACATTCTCGTCGAATGCCAAGGAACTTTTCAAGTCGCTTTCTGCCAATTCAGTGAAGCGCATTGAGGTAATCACTGATCCAGGAGCAAAGTATGATGCCGAGGGGTTGGTCGGAATACTCAACATTGTGATGGACACCAGTAGCAATATGCGTGGCATTACCGGCACCGTTAGCCTGCAGAGCGGCTACGGAGTGAATCAGAACCCTTACTCCGCAAGTATCTTCCTGACGGCACAGACCGGCAAACTGACCTTCGCTCCATACTACGGTCATTTCGGAAATCAGCGCGAATGGTACGAGAATACCAGTGATTTGCAGTACAACAATGGCACAAACTATCAGTCGCATCAGCGCCATCGCAACCCCGGTGCCATCAACTACTATGGCATGGAGATGAGCTTGGAAATCGATTCCCTTAACCTCATCAATGCCTCTGGCTCTGGTTTCAACTATGGCATAAACCTTGAGGGCAGTAATAAGGTGAAACTTTATAATGCTGAAGGCACAATCTACTCGTATGGCAGCAACGAACGCGGTCAGCGATACGGATATAACGACCTCGACTTTGAGTTGTCATACCAGCATCTTACGCACATGAAAGGCGAGTCGCTGTCGTTCAACTATCTCTTTGCGACCACTCGTTCGCATAACTATGGCTATACGGATTATGTTGATTGCATAAACTTCAGCGACTACGACAGCCAGTATGCCGACAACCATACGCGCTACAACGAGCACACGTTTCAGCTGGATTACGAGCGTCCCTTTGG
>JAGHUS010000126.1 GCA_018064685.1 Bacteroidales bacterium
ACTGATTGGCAATGGCTGCCTTGAACTCTCCTGGCTCGAGTACCCACTTGAGGTCTTCGTTGACGTATGCAAGGTCAGAAGGCTTGACGTTGAGTGTTACCATCTTTGTCTCGTGTGGTGCGAGAAATACCTTGTCAAAGGCACGGAGGCGCTTTACGTCTGGGGTGAGCGTTGCCACAAGGTCAGAGACGAAGAGCAGTACCGGCTCCTTCACGCTGCGGTCGGAGTTGTTGGTCACCTTGACGGTGAACTCAAGATTGTCAGCCGACTGACGGAGGGTGAGGTCAGAATACTTCACCTCAGAGTAGGAGAGACCGGCACCGAAAGGCCACTGCACTACAGTGTGAGCCTCGTAGTTGTAGGCACCATCCATTGTCTCAACGAACTCGCATGGCTTGCAGTCGTAAGTGATAAAGGATCCATGGTACTTAGGATAGGTGAAAGGCAGACGACCAGAGAAGTTGGCATCGCCGGCAAGGAGGTTGGCGAGTGCGTCACCACCATAGTTGCTTGGCAGGAAGGTGTGAACCACAGCCGAGGCGAGAGGCTCAATCTCAGCGATGATACGTGGGCGACCCTCATTGAGCACGAGGATGACAGGCTTGCCGCTCTGGGCGAGAGCCTTTACCATGTCAATCTGATTCTGTGAGAGAGTGAGATCGTCGATGTTGCCTACGGTCTCGGTGTAGGTGTTCTCACCGATGAAGGCGATGATGACGTCAGCGCGTGATATCTTGTCGCCGGTAGAGTTGCCGTTCTCGATGAGGAGCTCTGGTACGTGGTGGTCAAGGCGCCAGTTGTCACCTTTGTCGTAAGCCACCATCTCAGAGAACTCAACGTTCTCCTTGCCGAACTTATTGATGAGGGCATCGCAGAAAGTATTGTACTTGCCTATCTCGCGGCACACCTCATCGGTCTTGTCGCCCTGCCATGTGTAGCTCCAGCCACCGTTCATAGGGCGGAAGTTGTTGGCGTTAGGACCGCATACGAATATCTTCTTACCCTTGGCAAGAGGAAGGATGCTGTCCTTGTTCTTGAGGAGCACCATGCACTCCTCAGCGATGCTGGTAGCCTCGGCAGCGAACTTATCCGAAGCGAAGTCAGGATACATCTTCTGAATCGAAGTCTGCTTCTTGCTCTTTGCGGTGTAAGGAATATCCCAAGTAGAACGGTCCATAAGTCCGACACGAATCTTGAGACGGAGGATGCGGCGAACGGCATCATCGATGCGCGACATAGGTACGCGACCTTCCTCTACGAGTTCCTTGAGGAGAGTGCAGAAGTCGGTGTTGTAAGGGTCCATGCTCATATCGATACCGGCATTGATAGCCATGCAGATGGCATCCTTCTTGTCCTTTGCCACGTGGTCGCGCTTCCAGATATTATCGATGTCAGCCCAGTCGGTAATAATCATACCGTCCCAGTTGAGACCTTCCTTGAGCCACTCGGTGAGCAGCTTGTGGTTGGCATGGAAAGGAACACCGTTGTTGTTGGCTGAGTTGACCATGATGCTCAGTGCACCAGCCTCGATACATGCCTTGAAAGGCAGGAAGTACTTCTCCATCATCTCACGGTAGGTGACACTCGAAGGAGTGCGGTCCTTACCGCTTACGGCAGCACCGTAGGCAAGGTAGTGCTTCAGGCAGGCAGCCACGTTGTACATACCGACGTGGTTAGGATCCTCGCCCTGAAGACCGAGAGTGAGCTGCGATGCCATTACTGCATCACGTGAACGTCCTCGCCGAAGCTTTCCCACATACGAGGCCAGAGTGGTGAGCGTGCCACGTCCATAACAGGCGAATACACCCATGGGATAAGACAGGCACGAGACTCGTATGCCGTTATCTCACCGATGCGGCGAGGTATGGTTACGTTGAACGAGGCACCCTGACCCACCTCCTGTGGAAAGAGCGTAGCACCCCATGTATAGCTGGCACCGTGAATCTGGTCAACACCGAAGAGTTCCGGTACACCGTTGCACTGGGCAGCAGACGCATCGTTGAGAGTACGTATAACGTCAGCCCAACGCTGTGGAGTCTGCGCTATGCCTTCAGGTACGTTGAGTATGGAACCCACCTTGTAAGTGCCGAAAGTCTCACCGACAGCCTGTGCCGAGAGCATACCGTTGGCAAGTGATTTGGTGCTCTTGTTGTCAGCCACGTGGTCGTCGCTCGACCTCTGTGCCACCTTGTCAATGGCAAGCTCGCACATCTGTCCAACCTTGTCGTCGAGAGACATCCTGGAGAGCAGAGCCTCCACCTGTGCCTCCACTTTCTCATCGCGGGGAATAGCCTGGGCAGAGGCGCTGGCACTGAAGCAGGATGCAACTGCTAAAGATATAAGGATTTGTTTCATATTCTTAGTTATTGTTTTGATCGTTTACCTAATGATATAACGTTTAAAACACGTATTTATTCATTAGCCTGCACCTTTTTTATTTATTAATAGGGAATTTGTAAACGAGATATGCCATGACTGTAGCTATAGCTGCAGGGAACAGAGAGAAGATAGCCCATACCATCTGGCGTACAGACTCCTCGTCGGTGATGGTGACGATAGTCTCGCCGGTCATCTCGTCAGTGCCAGAGGCAAAGCCTGCGATGCCGAGGAGCATAGTCACGAGGGCACCTGAGATAGCGGTACCGAACTTCTGAGCCATTGTGCCGGAAGAGAAGATGAGACCCGTGGATGACGAACCGTTCTTCTCCGTGGCATAGTCAGCCACGTCAGCATACATAGACCACAGCAGTGGTGAGTAGAGACCGATGCCTACGGAAGTGAGTATCACCACGGCTATCATCACCCAGATGTATGCCGGATTCATAGGTATGAAGAAGAAGGCAACTGAGGTGATAACGCAGATTACCGAAGCCCAGAAGAATGCCATCTTCTTTGAGCCTATCCACTTTGTGAATACAGGTGACACACCACCGAAGATCATGCAAGTGAACTCACCGAACATCATGAAGACTGTGTAATTGATGATAAGCCAGCTTACGGTAACGTCACCGTGCATGCAATAGGTCATGAGATAACCGGCTACGGCATAGCGGAAACCGTTGAAGAAATTGCTGCATACGCCGATGGTGGTGAGCCATATCCATGGCTTGTTCTTTACAAGGTCAACGAAAGGACGCAGCGAGAAACTCTCAGCCATGACGGGCTTGAGGCGCTCCTTTGTCAGCAGTCCACAGGCAAGGGTCATCAGTGCGGCGACGATACCGAGTATCACACCTGCCACAGCATACTGATGCTGCTCCGTTCCACCGGCAAACTTAAGCACGTAAGGGAAGGCGAGCATGGTGATGAAACCCATGGCATAGGCACCTACCATACGGAATGACGAGAACTGATTCTTCTGATTGTCATCATCAGTCATGACACCGAGCAGCGAACCGTAAGGCACGTTGACGGCGGTATATACAGCCATCATCATGAGGTAGAGCGAGTATGCCCAGATGCGCTTGCCTACAGGTCCGAAGTCGGGTGTGTAGAGCAGAAGGGCGAAGATAAGTCCGAATGGTATCGCACCAAGAATGAGCCAAGGGCGGTATGTACCCCAGCGGCTGCGGGTGCGGTCGGCAAGACTTCCCATCAGCGGATCGGTGACAACATCTAAGAGACGTGCCAAGAGCATCAGCGTAGCAGTATCAGCAACGCTGAGACCGAAGATGTTGGTAAAGAACAGCGGGAAGGCTATCGACATAACCTTCCAGGTGATGCCGCCTGCTGCGGCATCACCCAGAGCATATCCTATTTTTTCTTTTAGTGAAACCATAGGAAGGAATTATTCAATTACTATTTTCTTTACAGTGTAACCGTGACCGGCAAGGAAGAAACCACTGGCCTTGATAGCTTCAACACCAGCCTCGTTGAGGTTTGCAGAGACAGACTCTGCACCTACCTCGAGAGACATGTCTGCACGGTCAGGATCAGACTTACCATTGACTACCGATACCCATGACTCGTTGATAGGAGCGATAGAGCAGTAGTCTGTAGCTGTGCGCTCAGCAAAGATGATAAGCTTTGAGCCTGGTATGATCTGACCTACATTCACCATGTCCTTAACCTTTGCAGAGCAGAGGTCAACCGGTGTCCAGTCAGGCATTTCCTTGTTACCCTCCCATACTACTACAGAAGGAGTGGTGTAGGTAATCTTGTTGACGGTATAGCCGTGACCAGCAAGGTAGAATCCACCGTTCTTGATAACACTCATTGATGTCTCGGTGACAGTGAACTCTACGTATTCTGTCTCCATCTCGGCAGAAAGGTCAGCACGGTCAGGGTCATTCTTACCGTTGACTAACGAAGCCCAGTCCTTATTGATAGGAGCAATAGAGCAATAGTCGGTAGCGGTACGTGTGATGTAAATTCGAATCTTGGTGTCAACAGTGATGCGACCATCAGAGATGAGACTATTTACCTTGTCATTCCAGATGTCAACAGGTGTCCAGTCAGGCATTACATGAGTTCCAGTCCACAGCGTTGCTTCTGCACCGCCTTCTGCAGGTTTCTCCTCACCCTTGACGATGAGAGTACCATTCTCTCCATCGGCAAATGGAACGGCAGAGCCATCAACGGCGATAGCTGTTACAGGATACTCACCGATAGGGAGGAGTGGGCATGTAAAGCCAATCTTGCCGAACTCCTGATAGAGTATCTCTACCTCAAGACCGTTAACCTTGATAGACTTAACCTTGTTGAGGAATATACCAGTGAACTCAACAGCATCACCCTTCTTACACTTAGCGCTTGCCTCGTTGATTGTTGGGGTTGTGACAGTGCTTATTGTTACATTATCATCAACGAAAGTATTATTGTCCTTATCAATCATGGCAATCTCATACTCACCATTAGGAAGCTCTGGAGCCTTGAATGAGAGCATACCGTCAGCAACCTTGACGTTCTCAACCTCTGCATTGTTGATGAGAACCTTCGTGATACGGCTGATAGCATTACCTGGGATAGATACCTCTGCACCAGGATAAAGCCAGCGGGCACCCATATCGTTGGAAAGTGTAGCACCATTGATAGTAAGGTTCATATAACGGAAGGTCTCCTTGTCCTTTGTTGTCTTGGCTACAATCTTTAGAGCATGGTCACCGATAGAGAACTCCTTGTCGATGGTCTTGCCAACGAATACCTCCTGATCATTCTCATACCATGTCACGGTAGTGTAGTCGGCAGGAGTTACGATAACCTCGAAGTGGAAAGGCTCGTCGTAATTGGCACTGACAGACCCCGGATTACCATTCTCTCCGTCAGGGATGTCTGTATTAAGGATTCTTGGATCGTCATCCTCACTGGCAGTGAAGAAAGAGTTGTTGTCTATACAAGAACCAAGAGTCAGGGTAAGAGGCAGGAGCATAGCCATGGCAAATGCCTGTGCCTTGGATATTAATTTTTTCATTGTCTTGATCTACTTATTTAACATTGATATCATTTTTATCCCACCATACATGAGTGTGCCAGTTGTCAGTACCACCCATACGGTCTTTTGCCTCCTGGAGACTTGCGGAGTTATACTTCTCCTCAAGCTTTGGATAGCGGAGACGTACAGGAGTCTTGATGTCATCATCGTAGGTGAAGTCGCTGAGGAACTTAGGCAGCTTGGTACGGTCAACGAGTACTGGATAGTCCGAACGGCGAAGGTTTGCCCATGCCTCGTTAGGATTTGTCATGTGGAGAATCCAAGCCTGCGTGTTGATAGCCTCGCGAGCCTGCTCTGGGTCACTGAGGTTGTATGCGCTCTTCAATCCAGTGATGAATTCACTGATGAGCTCCTCTGCTATGTTGTTCTTTGCTGGAAGGTACAGCTCGTTGAGAAGAACCATAGAAGCATGTACGCCAGCCTCGAAGAGAGAAGTAACGTCACCTGTCACTTCCCATCCCTTTGATGCTGCCTCAGCAAGGAGGAAGTTTACCTCGGCAGAGGTGATGAGGATACCAGGAGCGTTAGGCTTCTCAAAGTTGATAGAGAGGAATGGACGCATCATACGTGCAGGGAAGTTACTCTGGTCGTAACCTGCTGAAGGGTCAGAGGAAATGAGACGAGCGAGAGTTGGTATAGAGGCGTTTGATGGTGGCTGGAGCCAGTTGTTCCACCA
>JAGHUS010000022.1 GCA_018064685.1 Bacteroidales bacterium
TATAAGCAGCACTACGAGGGCTTCGATCCTAATTCGGCGGAGAGCTATATCATCTTCGAATTCATGCAGGACCACAACATGGCGAAGAGTGTTGACATGGCAAAGCAGGTGCAGTCGAATGTATGTTCGCTGGCAGCCCGTCCCAACAAGGGCGTGAAACAGGCGGGATTCCTCGTTCTACGCGAGACATCGATGCCGAGTTGCCTCATAGAGCTGGGCTTCATCTCCACCCCTTCCGAGGAACAATACCTCAACAACAAGACCAACATTGACAATATCGCACGCGGAATATACAACGCCTTCGTGGCTTACAAACGCAAGTACGACAGCAACCCCACCATCACCTATAAGAAGGAGACGGCAAAGGCTGAGGTAAAGGAGACACCGAAGGCAGATAAGGAGGTTGCAAAGGCAGAGAAAGAGACTGTAAAGGCGGAAGACAAGGACTCCGTCACCGAAGTTGCTCCAAAGGAAACCGCCAGGGTGGAGCGCTCAAGAGCTGCATCGACAAGAAGCAGAGCTCCGGAAAAAGTAACTGCAGAAGTGGCAGAAGAGAAGTCCGATACAAGCGGCCGCCCAGTCTTCAAGGTGCAGATAATGGCTAACGACAAGGTGCTGCCAAAGAACAGCAGCAAGCTGAAAGGTCACACCAACGCCGCATACTACAAGGAGAACGGCATGGTGAAATACACACTCGGCGAATCAACAAACTACAACGAGATACTCCGACTCAACAAGGAACTGACCCCGGAATTCCCCGGTTGCTTCATCGTAGCATTCAAGGATGGCGAAAAGATGAACGTGAACCAGGCGATACGCGAGTTCCTGAAGAAAAAGAAATAACGCATAACACAGAAACAATATGGATAAGATATTCACAAAAGAAGTAAAGATAGCACTCGTAGCCATCGTTGGCATCGTCGCTTTGTTCTTCGGACTCAACTTCCTCAAGGGCATAAACCTCTTCTCCGACGATGAGACTTACGTGATGGAGTTCAAGAACGTGGCTGGTCTCTCAGGCTCATGTCCTATCTACGCCGACGGTTATCGTGTAGGTACTGTCAACGGTATCGACTACGACTATGAGTCGCAGGGTAAGATACTCGTAGAGGTAGGCATCGACAAGGACCTCCGCATACCTCTCGGTTCTACCGCAGAGATATCAAGCGACCTCATGGGTAACACGCAGGTGAACCTTCTCCTCGCCAACAACCCACGCCAGCGCATCAATCCGGGTGAGATAATCATGGGTGCTATCGACGAGGGTGCTATGGGACAGGTGAAGGCTATGATACCAGCCATCGAGAAGATGCTGCCAAAGCTCGACTCTATCATGGCGTCACTCAACATGCTTCTTGCCGATCCTGCCATCGCCAACACACTGCATAACGCTGAAGGCATCACCTCAAACCTCGTCACCTCTACTGCCGAACTCAACAAGATGATGGCAAGTGTCAACAAGATGATGAACACCACCGTGCCAAGCGTGATGGGCAAGGCGGACAATGTGATGGCTAACACAGAGCGACTGACTGCCAATCTTGCTACCGTCGATGTGGCTGGCACTATGGCAAAGGTGGATGCTACACTCGCAAACGTAGAGCAGATGACACGTGCCATCAACGACCGTCAGGGCACTATCGGCAAGTTCATCTACGACCCAAGCCTCTACAACAACCTCAATGCGACTATGCGTGATGCCGACTCGCTCATGATCGACCTCAAGTCGCATCCGAAGCGCTACGTTCATTTCTCTATTTTCGGAAAGAAAGATAAGTAATCTTTAAGTGTTACCTATTACCTGTATTTTTATTAGATGAAGAATCCGAAGGCTCTCTGGGAGTCTTGTCAGAAATATTTAGAGCAGAACATCAAACCCGAGGAGTACGAGAAGTGGTTCTCGGGTATTGAACTGGAAACCTACAACGAGTCAACAAAAGTGTTGAAGTTGTGGGTACCTAGTTCGTATATATCCGAATACATAGAGACACATTATATTAATCAGTTGCGTATAGCCGTCATCAACACCTTTGGCAGGATACATTTGTTCTGGCATCCGACGGTAGCGTCAACCGAAACACTCGCAGCCACACATCCCGGTGGCGCGCAACAGAAGAAGTCGCATGGCATAGGACCTGTCGTGGAAGGTGATGACTTCCGCGATGTGCAGGCCACATACCATGTGGATGCCGTAGAGCAGACCGTGGCAGCACCAGCCAAGAAGACCACGCACATGGAACTGCCCGACATCGATACGAAGCTTAATCCGCATCAGACGTTCCGCAACTTCATCGAGGGTGAGAGCAACAAACTGTGCCGCTCGGTAGGTCTCTCGGTGGCAGAGCACCCCAATACCACGCAGTTCAACCCTATGTTCATCTACGGACCATCGGGTTGTGGCAAGACCCACCTTATCAATGCCATAGGACTGCACTGCAAGGAGCGTTACCCTAAGAAGCGCGTGCTGTATGTTACGGCGCGTATCTTCCAGTTGCAGTTCACCAATGCCTACCGCAACAACAAGACAAACGATTTTATCGGCTTCTACCAGACCATGGATATGCTCATCGTTGACGATGTGCAGGAGTGGGGTGGGGGCCAGCAGAAGGCAACCATTGATGCCTTCTTCCATATCTTCAATCATCTTACCCGCACCGGTAAGCAGATCATCCTTGCCAGCGACCGTCCACCGGTACAGCTCGAAGGACTGCCTGACCGTATGCTTACACGATTCGCCTGCGGACTCGTTGCCGAGATGGAGAAACCTAACGTGCAGTTGTGCATCGACATTCTGAAGCGCAAGATTGCCCGCGACGGACTCCACGTGCCTAACGATGTGGTGGAATACATAGCCCAGAATGCCAACGGAAGCGTCCGTGAACTGGAGGGTGTCATCAACTC
>JAGHUS010000075.1 GCA_018064685.1 Bacteroidales bacterium
AATTATCTTTGTGCCATTTTTGTGCTATTTTTGGTTTCAAATTTATGTATTCAACCACTTTATTACTCCATCTTTTCGGACGAACCATTTTTACCGGACAACAATAGAAATATTCACTATTCTCTCTATAAAAAAAGAAAGGTTGTCATCCCGACAACCCAATCTTCATTAACCTTAAATCTAATACCATGAAAAACACGATGCAAAGGTAGTGCTTTTCTGCGAATTGTCAAGAGATATGGCGAAGAATGTGCAAGAAAATGTCGACTTCTTGATTTATGTCAATTTCATGTCCGTTATGCAAAAAGGAAGCATAACGTTTGGTGGTGTCGCGGATTCTTTATATATTTGCGGCATGAACCTTATACTAAGACATTTATTCATCCTTTTTGTCTTGTTGCCTGTATCTGCTCATGCCCAGATTACAGCCAAGGATGGTGTGCTGGTCATCAACGAGATTATGGCAGCCAATATTGACCGCTTTGTCGATCCTTCGAACAACTATGGCGGGTGGATAGAGCTTTACAACACCGGCAAGACCGAGATGGCGCTGAGTCAGTGTTACATCTCCGATGACTCGACAAACCTGAAGAAATACCTTTTGCCCAGCACCATGCCCAAGGTGAAGGGTGGTGGGTATTGTAATATCTGGTTCGACCACCACCAGTCGCAAGGCGTATACGGAGGCAAGTCGTACAATCAGGTTCCCTTCAAACTCGATGTCGAGGGTGGTTATATTCTGTTGAGCGACAAGTCGGGCAATCTGTTGTGCAGTGCCACCTATCCGCCATCCGTGCCGCGTTGTTCGTATGCCCGAAAGCAGAACGCTGGGGTGGAGTGGGGCTATTCGTCCAATCCCACGCCGGGTTCATCCAACCTGCTGTGTGTCTTTGCCGTCGGCAGGTTCGATGCCCCACAGATAGACGTCAAGAGTGGTGTGTATGAGTCCGGCACGAAAGTCACCTTTCATGTGACGCTTCCTGCCAGAGCCCAACTGGTCTATACCACCGATGGCAGTACGCCCACAAGCACCAATGGCACGAAGACCGACCAGACAGAGTTCAGTGTAGACAAGACCACGGTGATGCGTTTTGCCTGCATCGGCAATTATATGCTGCCCAGTCCTGTCGTCACGCGTTCGTTCGTCTTCAAGAATCACGACTATTATCTGCCCGTCCTGTCCGTCTCTACAGCCCCTGCTAATCTGTTTGACAATACACTGGGCATCTATTGCACCGGTACGAACGGTGTGAGTGGCAAGGGACAGGACTCGCCCAAAAACTGGAATATGTCGTGGGAGCGTCCCGTCAATATGGTCTATATGGTGCCCGAAACCAACAGCGACGGACAGACGTCGTTCACCGAGGTGCTGAACCAGGAGGTGGACATGGAGATATGTGGCGGCTGGAGCCGTGGCTATGGCGGCGGAACCGTGGACGGCAAGTATTGGGAGATGAAGTCAAGCTTCCGACTGAAGACCGACAAGAAATACGAGGGAGTCAACGAGATTGATTATCCCGTCTTCCCGCTCAAGCCGCACAACAAATACCGTGTATGGCAGGTGCGCAATGGAGGCAACGACACGCAGTCGCGCATCATCGACCCCTTCATACACCAGCTAGCCCTTCGTTCCGACTTCTACATCGATGCACAGGACTGTCAGCCTTGCCATGTGTTCTTCAACAACGACTATGTGGGTATGTTCAACATTCGCGAGTCGAACAACCGTCATTACGGTTACAGCAACTATGGTATTGATACCGACGATATGGACCAGTTCGAGATATCGGGTGGATACGTGCAGAAGGTGGGCGACAATGCTGCGTGGACGAAGCTGGTCAATGCTGCCAAGACACTCTCCACGCAAAAGACCAGCACGGCATACGAAGAGGTATGCGAGTTGCTCGATGTCGATGAGTTCATCAACTACATGGCCTTCGAGACCTATGTCGGTTCCAACGACTGGCTTACGAACAATAACAACTGCAAGGGTTTTCGTGGCAGAAGCGACGACGGAAAGTTCCACATCATTCTCTTCGACATCGATGCGGCATACAACAATTCCAACATGCTGTCGTCGATAATGAACAACAACTACAACGGCGAGGTGGATGACATCTTCCGCTATCTCATGGCCTACGAACCCGCACGCCGCCGTTTCATAGATGCCTACTGCCTGGTGGATGGCAGTCTGATGGAGCCTTCACGTGTCGACGCTATCGTCAATGAGATGATTGCCGAGCGCAACAAGGCTATAGGCTTTGAGGGCAATCAGTGCCAGACAAATATGGCCTCGAGGATAAAGAACGGATATAACGGATCGCGACTCACCTATCTGGGCAATGTGCTCAATGCCAAACCGCAATATCATGTGTCGCTGGTTAGCAATATAGCCGAAGCCCGTCTGTTTGTCAACCAGCAGCCCGTGCCCACCCATCGTTTCTCGGGCTTCCTGTGCAATTATAATAAAGGTGGCATCCGGCTCACAGCCAAAGCCCCCGTCGGCTATACCTTCGACGGTTGGTATCAGAACACCAGTTCGGATGGAATAGAAAAGACGACCCTCATACAGCTGGGCGATGAATGGGAGTATTATGACAAAGGATCGCTCGACGGTGCTAACTGGCAACTGCCCGATTACGATGCCACGGCCAAGGGATGGCTCACGGGAGCCGCTCCGTTGGGCTATGCCAACTCAGGCACTAACTTCGACAATCTTCTCAAGACACGTCTCAACTACGGTTCCAACAGCAACAGCAAGCGTCCCACCTACTATTTCCGCAAGAAGTTTTATCTCGAGGATGTTCCCGCTAGCGATGACAAGATCGTCCTTAACTACCAGGTCGATGACGGTTTCCGATTCTACGTCAACGGCAAGGATATCAACGGATTCCGTTGTGGCAAGGGTGTGAAGTACGACTACGTCACCAACGAATGGGCTGGCGATACGCCCGACGAGGGTACGTACGAGATTGAGGCTGCCGACCTGCTGCCAGGCTGGAACTATCTGGCTGTCGAGGTACACAACACATCGCTCAGTAGCAGCGACATCTATTGGGATGCCGAGCTACTGAAGCTGCACACCCTGGTCGATGAGGGTAATCTGGTCAGCAGCGACGAGACGTTCGACATAGCCAGTCTGCCCAATCCCGACAACCTCTTCCTCACGGCCCGCTTCACGGCTGTGTATGACGAGCGTACACGCCTCGAGATGGGGGCTTCGCCTATTCGCATCAACGAGGTGTCGGCGGGCAATGACATTCACATCAACGACCTGGGCAAGAGAAAGGACTGGGTGGAGCTGTACAACAGCAGCGACTCGGATATTGACGTGAAGGGTATGTACCTGAGCGACAACAAGTCGAAGGCGCAGAAATGGCAGATAGACCGCGAGACGATCGTTCCCGCCCATGGCACGGCCGTTGTGTGGTGCGACCAGCAGGAGGGACTCACACAGCTGCATGCTCCCTTCAAGCTCGACAATGCCGACGGAGCCATCGTAAGCATACAGGCCGAGGATGGCAGCTGGGCCGACCGCCTGGAGTATCTCGAACAGCCACGATGGACCACCTATGGCCGTTTCCCCGATGGTGGCTCCATTCACACCATCCTGTCGCAACCTACTATCAACAAGAGCAATCGTCTTTCGGGTTTCGACTTCATCACGGCTCCCAGCAACTGTTTCGACGACGATGTCTATGTCTACCTCGAACTGAAGAAAGGCTGGAACTGGATGAGCCATAATCTGGGCGACGAGGTGCACCGTTCTCGCTTCACTGGCGTATCGCAGTATATGATGAGCAGTACGCAATCCTACGTGTTCGATGCCGAGACGGGCGAGTGGAAGGGCGACCTTAATACGCTGTCGCCGGGCATGGGATACAAGATGCAGTGTGCCGATGATGCCGAGGTCATGCTGCGTGGCAACCTCTTTGCTTCGTCTCTCACGCCCGTCCAGCTCAGGGCGGGATTCAACTGGATAGGCTTCCCGCTCTTCAATGCCACTACCCTGGATGCAGCGTTTAGTAAATTCAAGCCCTCTGATGGCGATGTCATTATCAGTCTTGATGCTTTTGCCGTTTATGCTGGCGGCGAATGGAAAGGCACGCTCACGCAGTTGCAACCCGGTCAGATGTATGTGTATAAGTCGTTGAATGATTGTTCGTTATATTGGAATGCCTTGAGCACTCCTCGAAAGCAGTCTAAACGCTATCGTGCCGCCTCGACACAGGTTGACGAGGCTTGGCAGTACGACATTCATGCCTATCCCAATGTCTCTGTCATGTGTGGTAGTGTCCTTGCCGACGATGCCGACCTCGATGGCCGATGCTACGTGGGTGCGTTTGTCCAGGATGAATGTCGTGGCGTAGGCATCTTGCAGGACAATCTCTTCTATATCAACATACACGGTCTGTCGGGCGAGAAGCTCGAGTTCCGTCTTCTCGATGCCTCCGGCGATGTCTTTACCGCACGCTACACCCCCTTCTTCCGTTCTAATTATGTGTTGGGCTCTCCCGACAATCCCATGATTCTTGACTTTAATAATCCCGAGCCCGACGAGATTGTCTCAACCCCCTTCAGCAATAGTCGGAAGGTGGCTTCGCAATACTATACCCTGAGCGGACAGCGCACCCTGAAGCCCACGGGAATCTGTGTCGAGAAGACCTTTTACGAGGACGGAACGGTTGTCGTGAAGCGTAAGAAATTCTGATTCTCTATGACGATAATTGCCTGGAAGGGCTGAAATTCGGAAAAAAATGCTTATCTTTGCAGCCAATTTCAAAAATAGTCCGAATCTCAAACCCTCATACACCCCACATGTGGCAGGCAACATACGAAAGTTATACCGACACGATTGAAGTCAACGGCACGAGTCTTTTCTATGCAGTCGAAGGCTGCGGAAAGCCTCTCATCATGTTGCATGGCAATGGTGGCAGACACGAGGATTTGGCTACTTCCATCCACCAGATGGCGCAGTTGGGCTATAAGGTCTATGCCATCGACTCGCGCGGACAGGGAGCCAATGCTCCGCTCTGCGAATATCACTATGCCGATATGGCCGAGGATGTCTTTCAGTTCATCGAGAAGCTGGGTTTGGAGCGACCTGCCGTGTTCGGTTGGAGCGATGGTGGCATCGTGGCTCTCGAACTCGAGCTCTACAACCCGGGCACGGTCAGCATGATGGCCATCAGTGGTGCCAACATCTCGCCCGATGGCATTGGCAAGCAGGCTTATCGCGATATGTTCATCTACAACAATCCTCCCACTCCGCTTGTCAAGATGATGATGTACGAGCCCAACATCGCTCCCGAGCGACTGGAACGCATACAATGTCCCGTGTTGGTAATGGCGGGGCAGTACGACCTTATTCAGGAAGACCATACACGTCTTATCGCCAAGAGTCTGCCTCAAGGCGAACTCTGCATTGTCGAGGGTCACGACCACGGCAGCCACATCTATCACAACATTCTCCTAGGCAACCTCCTGCTGCCTTTCCTCAAGAAACATAACTATTGAGGAGCTTAGGTCGTCGTCAGTTCATCAGAACCTCTACACCTATTAAGTTTTGAAAAAGCACATGCACTGCTTGCACTAACCTTGTATCGTGCAGAATTACATTGTGTTATAAGGTGCATGAGTCTTGCACTAGTCTTGCATTGTCTTGCACCAAGCTGGATTATTCATAATCTCGGGCTAATTTCCAATTACTGCATGAATAATGCAGGCTAAATGTGGGGCATTCTTACTTCACACACGCACGATGTTTCTGTATTTCTAAGCGTATATTTCAATATTTCCCTTGCGCCTTTTATGCGGTACACGCAGCATGTACCTCAAGGTACACCGTGCATGTACCTCAGGGTACACCATGCATGTACCGCTGGGTACACCGTGCGTGTACCGCACAGAAAGTGCTAGGGAAATGGAAAAATTCCGCTAGGCGATTCGGACAATTGTGCTGCACGATTTTAGTGGAAGACTAGTGGAAGACTAGTGGAAGTGAAAAGGGAGTCTTCCACTAGCATAACATGCAGTGTTACAGCGTGATAGACTATCTTAGTGGAAGAGTGCAAGTAGAATAACAATTCGCCTTGTAAATGGAGCCTAATTTGCGGGTTGCTTTTGTTTGAAAGCAAAATAATAGGCAATGATAGCTTTTTGACACAGATTACGCAGATTTCACAGATTATTTCCATTTTGACAAGATTTGACGGATTCTATTTCTGCTAAAATAAAAATCTGTGAAATCTGCGTAATCTGTGTCAAAACATCATTCTGTGCCTAATCGTATATTGTTTCCATTTTTTATCTTCTTTTTTGTCTAAATAGTATATTTTTGCTGATTTTTGTTCCTTCTGTCATTCTTTTTTTTTAACTTTGTGATGGAATATGAACGAAGAGGAGAGAATACAACGTAGATTCAACAAGGCTTGCGTGCAATACGGACTGCTGCAGGATGGCGACCGCATTCTTGTGGCATTGTCGGGTGGCAAGGATTCGTTGGAGCTGTGCCGCCTGCTGGCACGTCGCAGCCGCATCTTCAAACCTTCCTTCAGTGTCGAGGCTGCCCATGTCGTGATGGATAACATCCCCTATGAGACTGACCGCAGTTACCTTCAATCGTTCTGCGACGATCTAAAGGTGCCGCTTCACATTCTGCATAGTGGGTTTGACGAGTCGACCGACCGACGTAAGACACGTTGCTTCCTCTGTTCGTGGAATCGCCGTAAGACACTCTTCAGTTTTGCTGTCGAGCATGGATTCAATAAGCTGGCGTTGGGACATCATCAAGACGACTTCCTCACGACGTGGCTTATGAACATCACCTACGAAGGTAATGCCAGCAGCATGCGTCCCTTGATGCAGATGGAGCATTATCCTCTGCAAATCATACGTCCACTTTGTCTAGTGCAGGAAGAGTGGATACGGAATGTGGCTGAGGAACAGGGTTTTGCCAAGCAGAAGGTGCCGTGCCCCTACGAGGAGGCTACGCGCCGTAAGGATATGAACGACATACTCTTGCAGTTGGAACAGCTCAATCCCGAAGCACGATACTCGATGTGGAAGGCGATCTACTCAAAGAGGCCCCCTAAGGCCCCCTCTAACTCCCCCAAGGGGGAGGACTCCTATCCTATTGGGGGCTAAACGACTAAATGAATAAATGACTAAACGACTAAACGACTAAACGGCAAATTTCCTAAACGACTAAACGACTAAACGATTAAAATCCGCAAAAACCTCATAACCGCAAATCCGCAAAAACCGCAAACCCCATGAATATTTCTACACTTATACGTTCCTCTATCATGTCCGGCATCAGCATTGGTGTGGCCGGATTTGGTTATCTTGCTACAGGCAAAGATATTGTCGGGGCTATACTCTTCGCCTTCGGACTAGCCACAGTAGTTCACTATTCGTTGAAGCTGTATACAGGTACGGCGGGCTTCATCAAGAAAGATGAGGTGGGGTCTTTGTTCGCCATCCTCTTCTTCAACCTTGTAGGCTGTCTGCTTGTCGGACTGATGGTTCGATGCAGTCCGATGCCTCTGCAGGAGACGGCACAAGGCATCCTGGAAGGTCGCCTTGCCATGGGGCCGTGGCGTGGAGGCGTGCTCAGCATCGGGTGCGGTTTCATTATGACTACGGCTGTCACCTTTGCCCGCAAACAGCAGTATATGCCGCTCATCTTTGGCGTGCCATTGTTCATCGTGTGTGGATTCCCGCACTGTGTGGCCGATGCCTTTTATTATATGTGTGTCCCCCTCGAATATATCGGTGTCCACATCCTCGACATCCTGCTCTTCTACCTTTGCATCGTGGTAGGCAACTTCGTAGGTTGTAACCTGTATCGAATAGTATTTATGACCTCCTAAAGCCCCCAAAGCCCCCTCTAACTCTAAATGATACACGTTTCGCATGTTGCCTATCGGCAAGAAATCTTAGCCCTATCGGGGAAATATTTGGCTCTATCGGGGAAATCTTAATAAAGGAAATATTTCTAAAAAAGAGATTTCCAGCGTAAGCAACAAGATTTCCGGCTTTAGCCGCCTATATTTCTCGCGCAAGCGACTTGATAATCAACCTGATCATTACAAGCGAAAGTTGACTAAATGACTAATTTCCTAAACGACTAATCAAATAATGGCAATGAAAAAGTTACTCTCTCTTCCACCCAACCTCGTCGAGTGTTTTCATGACGTCGAGGGTGTCAGTCGCGAAGAATATTTCTGTACGAACGATCCCATAGGACGCAAACTAGGGTCGGGTGGTGGTACCACCTGGCTGCTCGAGGCCTGTCATCGGTCATGGGCCCCCCATACGCCTTTCATGGAGTGGCTGGGCAAGGAGAAGAGGATACTGCTTCATGCTGGCGGTCAGAGTCGTCGTCTGCCCAGCTATGCTCCCAGCGGTAAGATTCTTACGCCCATACCAGTGTTCCGATGGGGCAGGGGACAGAAGATTACACAGAACCTCCTTTCGCTGCAACTCCCACTCTATGAGCGCATCATGAATGCTGCGCCCAAGGGCTTGCATACACTCATTGCCAGTGGCGATGTATATATTCGTGCCGGCAAACTGCAGAAGATTCCCGATGCCGACGTGGTGTGCTATGGATTGTGGGTCGACCCGTCGCTGGCCAAGAACCATGGTGTCTTTGTCTCTTCTCGTCAGAATCCCGAGGAGCTGGACTTCATGCTGCAGAAGCCATCTGTGCAGACTATGGCCGAACTGCTTCGCACACATCTCTTCCTGATGGACATCGGCATCTGGCTGCTCAGCGACCGTGCCGTAGAATTGCTCATGAAGCGTTCGCATCAAGGCGAAGACATCGGCAACTATGACCTTTACAGTGAATTTGGTTGTGCTTTGGGACTGCATCCCACCATTCAGGACGACGAACTGAAATCCCTGAAAGTGGCTATCCTGCCCCTTCAGGATGGCGAGTTCTATCACTATGGCACGAGTCGTGAGATGATCTCGTCGACCGTCTCCATCCAGAATCTCGTCTACGACCAGCGATCCATCACTACGTTGGGCGTTAAGCCTCACCCCAGCATCTTCATCCAGAACGCTCATACCGAGATACCGCTCAGCGATGCCAATCCTAATATGTGGATTGAGAATTCGTGGGTGGGAAAGCACTGGAAGCTCAATTCGCAGCACATCATAACCGGTGTGCCCGAGAATGACTGGCAACTCACTCTGCCACAGGGTGTATGTGTGGACATCGTGCCTATCGGAGACTGTGAATATGTGCTCCGCCCTTACGGCTTCAACGATGCCTTCCGTGGCGCTCTGTCCGACGACACCGTCATGTGGATGGGAAAGCCTGTAACGGAATGGCTTTCGCGCCATGGCGTCGTGGCCGACGAGATAGATGGCAACCACGATATGCAGGCTGCAAAGCTGTTTCCTGTATCATCGAGCATCGAGGATATGGGGAAGATGCTGCTTTGGATGATTGATGCCGACAGCTGTGACGAGGGTAAGGCGTTGTGGGAACAGAGCAAGAAGATGTGTGCCGATGACATCTCGGCGTATAGCAATCTGCGTCGTCTCACCGCGCAGCGCAAAGCCTTCATGCTGGAGAACCTGAAGGAACTGGCCATCAACCATCGTCGCAGTGTGTTCTATCAGACTGACCTTCTGCACATGGCTAACCTTTTCAATGACAATGGTCTTGAACTGCCCGCTCCGCTCGAAGACAACGAACCGCTGTTGAAGCGTATCAGTGACCAGATGTTCAGGTCGCAGGTTAAGAGTATGATGCTGGAACGTAACAATCCTAATGAGATGAAGGTGTGTGCCGGACAACTGGACGATGGTACGGGAGAGGCCGAAAATGCCTTCGCACTACTGCGAAAGGGACTGACTAGCACGGTGCTCGAAAACCGTCAACATCCTCATCTGTCGGTATATAGCGACCAGATTGTGTGGGGACGCTCGCCAGTGCGCATCGACATTGCTGGCGGTTGGACCGACACGCCTCCGTATTGTTTGTCGAACGGTGGTAATGTGGTGAACCTGGCCATCGAACTGAATGGTCAGCCACCCTTGCAGACATACGTCAAACCGTGTAAGGACTTTAAGATTGTGCTTCGCAGCATTGACCTCGGAGCCGTTGAGGAGGTTCGTACCTTTGACGAACTGCGTGACTTCGCCCGCGTGGGTTCTCCCTTCAGCATCCCCAAGGCTGCACTCTGCCTGGCGGGCTTCCATCCCGATTTCTCTGCCACCCCCGAGACTACCCTCGAACGGCAGCTGCAGCAGTTTGGCTGCGGCATCGAGGTGACATTGCTCTCGGCCATCCCCGCTGGCAGCGGACTGGGAACCAGCAGCATACTGGCTGCAACGGTATTGGGTTCGGTAGCCGACTTCTGCGGACTGGCATGGGATCAGGCCGAGATATCGAACCGCACCCTCGTACTCGAACAGCTTCTCACCACTGGTGGCGGATGGCAGGACCAGTATGGCGGCGTGCTGCGTGGCATAAAGCTGCTGCGCACCAGTCCGGGCTTTGACCAGACACCCGAGATACGCTGGTTGCCCGACACGCTGTATACCGACCCCGACTATGCTGCGTGCCACCTTCTCTACTATACTGGCATCACGCGTACAGCCAAGCATATATTGGCCGAGATTGTGCGCGGCATGTTCCTGAGTGAGAGCTCACGACTGAATCT
>JAGHUS010000058.1 GCA_018064685.1 Bacteroidales bacterium
GGTACTGGCAAAGCGATCTGAGCCTTGATGAGGTCATACACCTTCTGCCGGCCCAAGCCTTCAATCTTCATGTCAACGATGTGCTTCACAAAGTCGGCACGCGAAAGCAACCCGTTGTTGGCCTTGAGTTCACCCATCACGATGTCAAGATGCTCCTTCACCCTGGCGGCCTTAGCCTCTTCTGCTTCACGCTGCTTCTGCTGAGCCTCTTTGTCACGGATATAACTGATATAGCCCTCGTCAAAGACAGGAGTGCCGTCACGGTCGAACGTGAACTGCCAGTCGGGGACGGGCGCACCACGGAAGACAGTGTTCTTCACCGTTACCACATTGCCCAACTTCTGGGGTTCGTAGGAGTAGCCGCACTTGTTGATCCACTCCGTGCCCAACCATCCTCGCGCCTTACCCTCGTTAGGGTTGTTGTGCAGCACGCCGATGATAGAGCAATAGACCTTCGATGCCAGTTGCATCATCTCGTCCACAAACTGCGGACAGCTTACCGGGTCGTTGATGTCGAGCACAAGATCGCGGATGCCATCGATAACAGCCAGCACAGGCTTCTCGCGCTCAAGAGTCTGAACGACAAAGCGGCGGCGCTCCTCGTAGCTCATGCCACGAAGGTTATAGACCTGTAGACGGTCGAGGCACTCCTCCGGCATATTGCCATAGTGCATCATCATCTGGTACTGGTGGAAGGTATCACATTCGAACTGTTCCGTGTCGAAGATAATGACCTTCGCCTCACGTTCCAGCGCATAAGCCACAGGTCCCCATTGCCCGGCAAGGATGGCAGCCACCATGATGGTCACAAGTGTCGTCTTACCGTTCTTTGCCTGAGCCTGCACCATGTGCAGGTCGCCGCGTGTGAGTGTCCTCACGCCTTTCACCTCCAGCAGGAACTCCTTTGCGGGGTATTCCTTTGCTGTGGTGATAAGGCACTTGTCGTACAGTTCCTTGTACTCCACCTCATCGGCTGTAGGCTGATTGGCAGCTGCGTTGAGCATCTGCATCACCTCGGCCTTATTGATCTGAGTGAGACTCTGATCAGTAGGTACGTTTGGTGTTCCCATATCGATTTGTTTTTTGGGAAAAACATTAATCGAAGGAAACTGGCGCCAATTCACTTCTGAAAAGTCCTCGTCAATAGCCACAGCCATCTGCGACCTACAACGGCAGCCTTCTGCATGGAGAGGATTGTTTTTCTGGATGCAAAGGTACGGAGAAGCCCTGAATAACGAAAAGACAAGAACATAAACGTTGATATTCAGCAAGATAATGCAATACCACAGGCATAAGGTATAAGTCGAGGCAACAGGGGGAAACAACGCTCAGCAAATACAGCAAAGCAAGACAACGGGAGGATACAACAAGGTAAGACAACAGGGGGAAACAACGCTTTCTGAAACAGTAATTACGGAAACGTTTTCGTGTGGTTAAATTATCCATTTTCGCCATATTCTGCCCACAATATTGCAAAAATTCATTAAAATCATGGTTTTTTAAGGTGTTCGCATACAAGAATGTTGGCAAAACGAGAATTTATTTATAATTTTGCCAACAAAACAAACATAGTAATAACAGAATCAACCGAATCAAACAACTATGGCAAATGAAGTAACGCAAGAGACCAGGCAAACCTTTGCAAAGCGCCTGCAAAACGCACGCAAGATGTGCGGACTCTCCCAAGGTGAACTTGTGGAAAAGATGAAGAAATTGGCAGCACAGTTGCCGACGCTCTACAAGGCAGTATCATCCACTGCCATCGAACGATATGAGAATGGCGTGATGTTTCCAGAGGATTCAAGCATCATAATTACTCTGGCAGCTGCATTGGGCACCAAGACGGACAACCTTCAGCGACCCTTTACCGTGAATGTGGATTGCAGCAAGTTTGAGTTTCGCAAGAAGTCAAAACTTGGCAAGAAGGCACAGGAAGCCATCAAACTGAAGATTCAGCAGCGCATTGAAAAATACGTAGAGGTGGAGCGCATTGCCTGCATCGAACCCAAGTTTGATGTTGACTTCTCCCACATCGAGGTGCGCACTCCCGAGGATGCCCGACGTGTGGCTATAATGCTTCGCGACAAATGGAGTCTTGGACTTGGTCCTATCGCGCAGCCTGTCCTTGTGCTGGAGTCACATGGCATAAAGGTCATCGAGGTGAACGAAGACCCTGAATTGTTTGACGGAACCAGCAATGTCGTAGAGGGCATTCCTGTAGTGGTCATCAACACCAACGACCAGCCTGTTGCCAATCCTAAGCACCAGAACACTCCCGAGCGTCAGAATCTTACGCTCTTCCACGAGACGGGGCATAAGATCATGAACATTCCCATTGATGTGGATGACAAGGAACGCGAGAATCTCTGCAATGTGTTCGCCAGCGAGATGCTCATCCCTTCGAAGACATTTACTGACATCTTTGGCACGAAGCGTCCGATGATCAGCAGTTGGGAGTTGAAGGACGTACAGCGTGAGTTCGGCATCAGCGTTCGTGCCCTGATGGTCAAGGCTGTCCAGCTTGGTGTCGTAACGAAGGGACGCTACAAGTGGTTCTGCATCACGCTCAACAACGCCGAAAACGAGAAGTTCCGCCAGTATATCGACGCCACGGCCATGCAGCCTTTGCACAGCTCCCGCTTCGAGCGTCTTGTGTATCGCTCACTTGCCTCCGAGGTAATCACCACTTCCAAGGCTTCCGAGCTGCTCGACGTTTCCGTTTCTGAACTCCGTAAAAACTTAGACTTTGAAAACGACTTCGAATTGTAAAACAAGCCATAATACATAAAATCCATTGGAACCGTCAGCATTAACAGCGCAACGAAGGAGCCTTGAACCTCAATGGGGTGTGAGTTCCTCGGCCAGTAGGGCATCAGAAGCCGATGTCCTGCTGGGTGCGTATGCTGACAAATACCGTCAAGAAGGATGGGAAGCGGCGGCTGCCCAATACCAACCTCAACTCGACGCAAAGGATAGAAAGATAGCAGAACTGGAGGCACAGCTTGCCAAAATGCAGAGTTCTTCTGCCACCACAACACGGCATCTCCAGCCTTCACGCAACTACGAATACAATGCCGCCTGTTTCCCTAAACCCAACGCTGAGACCATCCTTGAAGCACTCATCGAACTTGCCAACAGCAAGCGTGAGGGTGGCAAATACATCGTCAACACCAAGACCGACTGGTACATGGTATGGAAGGTGTTGCACTACTTCAAACTCTACACCGGCAACGAATATGACTTTGTAGATGTTGTCAATGACTGTGTGCTTCCATACTTTCCAGATGCAAGCCGTCAAAAGGCACTTAGCGTCAAATCCGATAATTTCAAGGGCATCAAATACAACAACCCAATGAAGGAGGTCGCCGTAGCCAATTGGCGCAGAGAGTTGGAGAAAGAACAAGAGACAAGAGCAGAAAATCCCACCCAACATGGCACTCTCGCACTTGACAGAGGCATCAACATCAAAGTGAAACTGCAGCAGCTCTTGCAAGCAAGAGGCGTTGAATCGTATAACTATGAAAAATAATTCCTTCGGCATCTAAACCTCACCATCAAGCTCCAATCTGCCACTCCAACTCACCATTTCCGTTGATTTGTGTTAAAAACAGCGCTCTTTCAGCACTTTATGCCACCGAAATGTGTGATAATTGTCGGAAAATGATTACCTTTGCGACCGAAAGGTCGCGAATGACAAAACGCGGCACTCATACAAACGATAAAAATAGATACAATTATCATGTTAGACAAGGAGTTTAGTTTCTATCTGGCGCACCAGAATGAGCTGCTGCCAAAATACGAGAACCAGTATATCGCCATAGTGGGTGATCAGGTGGTTGGTGCCTATCCTACTGCTTCTGAAGCATTATACGAGAGTGATGCCAAGTACGCACCTGGTACTTGTCTGATACAATTGTGTACTCCCGGAAACGGAGCATATTCCGTTAGGGCTTATTCACGTGTTTGTTATTAAATATGGCGGCAGTATTAACAGTTGATTATGGAAAGCGCGTGTACTCAATAGAGACCACTTGCAAGGTTTCTATGCACCACGATGTCGTCCGATTCGGCAATGATGCCCATCCTGATTTTCATGAATACAATGCAATCTGGGATACAGGTGCTGTCAGAACAGTTATATCCTCCAAAGTGGTAGCAGAATTGGGACTGCAACCTCGTGGAAAAGTAGAAATGTATCATGCTAATGGCGTTTCTTACGTAAACACATACTTTGTCAATCTGCTTCTCCCCAACAACATGGAAATTCAGATTTTGCAGGTCATGGACGGGAATCTGCCTGATGCAGATATTCTGCTTGGAATGGATGTTATAGGCTTAGGTGATTTCGCTTTGACTGCCCCCCAAGGCAAAACCCTTTTCTCGTTCAGCCAACCCTCGCAATACGCAATAGATTTCAACAAGATTTAATCCCCCATCACTAATCATCAATCCCTCATGACCGCACTCTTCCCTACATACTACACACATCTTAGCGTCAGCAATGGCGCTAACTTGCTGTGTACTATTGTTTTATTGGGGGGGGTATTGGCTCGCGCCACATAGTCCTGACG
>JAGHUS010000069.1 GCA_018064685.1 Bacteroidales bacterium
TCTTGCACTAAATGTGGGGCATTCAAACTTTACACATGCACGATGTTTCTGCATCTCTATGCGTACTTTTCAATATTTCCCCTGCGCCTTTTATGCGGTACATGCAGCATGTACCGAGAGGTACACCACGCGTGTACCGCAGGGTACACCATGCATGTACCGCAGGGTACACCGTGCGTGTACCGCACAGAAAGTGCAAAGGAAGTGGGAAAATACCGCTAGGCGAGTCGGTCAATTGTGCTGCACGATGTTAGTGGAAGACTAGTGCAAGACTAGTGGAAGTGAAAAGGGGGACTTCCACTAACAGGACATACAGTGTCACAGCGTGATAGACTATATTAGTGGAAGAGTGCAGGTAAAAACAATTCGAACTGCAAATGGAGCCCAATTTATGGTTGTTTTTGTTTAAATCAAAATAATAATCTAATGTGAATAATGTAAGTTAAAGCCAAAATCGTACCAACTTATTATTTAATCATCACTTAAATGAATGGAATGTGCATCTTTTGATGTCGGAAAGGTGCATATCTGGAATGTTTTTTATATCTTTGCCATGCGTAAACTCATTTTGCTTTGGTGTTAAAGGAGTTAAGACGATACAATTGCAGAATGAAAACGGCTGATAGCAACCGGAATTAGCGCGCGTAAGAGAAGAAACCAGAACGATTTAACCTAACGTATTAATACGAAGATGAAAAAGAGAATTTTGATTGTTTGTGCTGCGATGCTGATGGGATTGTCGGCTATGGCACAGAATGTTGATCCTAACTTCCATATCTACTTGTGCTTCGGACAGAGCAACATGCAGGGTAAGGGTAAGATTGAGGCTAAGGATAAGGCTGACGTGCCTGAGCGATTCAAGATGATGGCTACGGTGGACTTCCCCAGCCTGAACCGCAAGGCGGGAGAGTGGTATACGGCTGTGCCGCCTTTGTGCCGCCCCGAGACGGGACTGGGCGTGACGGATTATTTCGGCCGTCAGATGGTGGAGTCGCTGCCCGACAGCATCAGCGTGGGTGTCATCAACGTGGCTGTGGACGGTTGCAGCATACAGATGTTTGACGAGGATGTGTGCAAGTCCTATATCGTGGGTCAGCCCGACTATATGACTTCGGCAGCCAAAGCCTACGACAACAATCCCTTCCGCCACCTGGTTAATCTGGCCAAGGAAGCACAGAAGGTGGGTGTGATAAAGGGTATACTGCTGCACCAGGGTGAGACGGATATGGACAACAACCAGTGGAACATATACGTACACCGCATCTACAACCGCATGCTGAGCGAACTGGGACTGAACAGCAATGAGGTGCCACTCATTGCCGGCGAGGCGCTGCGCCAGGTGAATGGTGGTGTGTGCGAGAAGCAGCGTACACAGGTGGCTAAGTTGCCTCTGGCCATCGAGAACTGCATGATAGTGACGAGCGAGAACTGCACCAACACCGACCAGTATCACTTCAGTTCGGAGGGTTATCGCACCATGGGCCGTCGTTATGCCAAGCAGATGCTGGGCTATCTGGAGGGATACGAGAAGCAGTTTGCACAGGAGATGACGAGTCTGCGCCTCGAGGGAGAAGCCGTGCAGATGACCGTGGCCGGCAGCAAGAAGCTGCACCTCGTTGCCACCGATGCCGAGGGTAAGGAGTATAACGTGACATCGGCCTGCAGCTATAGCATTGAAGACCCCGAGCTGCTTGGCGTTGAGGGCACGGCACTGGTGTCGGCACAGCAGTCGGGCAATACACGTGTTACGGCCACGTTGGTCAACCCTTCGGGCACCGAACTCAATGTCGCCTTCGATGTGGCCATCACGCTCTTCGAGCAGTCGGACGCCACCTTCCGTCCCGGCATCTACCAGGGCGGCAAGATCACCTCTACGCCCAACAGCGACTTCACCTTCAAGGGCACTACGGGTGGCTTTGGCGGATGGGTGTACAACAACTACCTCGACCTTAGTGCCACACCCTATCTCATGCTCAACTTTGCCGTACGTCCTCCCAAGAACTCACGTCTCGTCATCTGCGAGGAGCGTGACTTCTATGGTCTGCGTTTCGAGAAGCTTATCGACACCTCTCTGTCGCCCGTCATCGACCTTCGTGAGTTGACGAACAAGAACAAGAAGGCGCTCGACGTCAGCCACATATACATGGTGGGCTTCCTCCTGGGCAACACTCCCACGCTCTACATCAAGGATGTGCAGCTCAGTGCCGATGGTGTCACACCCGTTGGCATCCAGCCCATCGGCAACGCCTCTGCCGCTCCCGTCTACTACGACCTGCAAGGCCGCCGCGTTATGGCTCCCAACAGGGGATTGTACGTGAAGGGTGGAAAGAAGGTTGTGAGGTAAGCCCCCAACCCCCTAGAGGGGGAGAACAGGATGAGGATAGGTTATGAGGTTTTACTGAGATTCTTATGTTTCATATAGTCTTATAAACTCACAACCGTAAACCAAATTCCCATAAAACCTTACAACCGTATAACCTTATAACCGAAAAAAGATACTTGTATGTTCAAACGGCTGAAACATCGGTTTATGCGAAGCATGACCGGAAAGCCCAGACTGCAGCTGTTGTGGCTGGGTGGTATTATTGGCGTGGTGCTGCTGCTGTGGATTACAGTCGGACTGTGTTGTGCAGCATTCCATGGCAATCTTCGTTGCGATTCGCTGTGCGCTTTCTTCGGCGACGTGTCGAGCGTGATAAGGGGTGTCATCAGCATCTTCATCGATCCTGGCAGCGCGTGGAACTTCGATATCTTCACTGGCGAGACGGTCTCTGGTGGTGATGCCCATTCGCCCAGCATCCTGTCGCTAGTGGTGGCGATGTCGGGTCTCGTTCTCTTCATTGGTGTGCTGGTCACGGCACTCACCAATCTGCTGGATCGTGCCAAAGACCGTTTCAGAAACGGCAAGATGGAGTTCCGGCACAAGGGGCATGTCGTCATCATTGGTTTCTCGGACGTTGTGCCCATGCTGGTACACGAACTCTGCACTACCGACGCGTATGCAGGGTGCGACATCCTCATTCAGAGTGCCATCTATACGCATACCGTGCGTAACAAAGTATTTTCGGAACTAAAGCTAGAACAGGAGAAGCGCGTGTTCTTTCTGGCTGCAAAGCGCGACTCGGTAGAGGAACTGCAGAAGCTGCAGATAGAGCATGCGCAGGAGGTCTTTGTCATTGGCGACAGCGACGAGGACTATCACGACTCGCTCAATCTGGACTGCCTGGAGAAGATCATAGGCATACTGCGGAATAAGCGGAAGCATGGTATGGTCAAGGCTGCCATTCCCTTCAACGTGTTCTTCAACAACCAGAACACCTTTTCCTCGTTCCAGACCACCGACATCAAGCCGGAGTGGAAGGACTACATCGACTTCCGTGCGTATAACTTCTGCAACGTGTGGGCCCGACTGCTGCTGGTGAAGCGCAAGTGGAGGGTGAACAGCGATAGGCAGATCCGTTACCCCGCACTCGACCATAAGCTCATCACGTCCTCGTCGCAGAGCCACGTGCATCTGGTCATCGTGGGTATGAACAACATGGGCACAGCGCTGGGCGTGATGGCTGCCCACATGATGCACTTCCCCAACTTCTTCGACCGCGAGGGGCGCGAGCAGCCGCAGCACAGCACCATAGTGACCTTTATCGACGATCATGCCGACACTGAGATGCAGTTCTTCCGTGGTCACTACACGGGCTACTTCGACATCAGTGCCTGTACCTATCGCGACTTCATACATGGCGACGGAACGCCGCAGGTGGTTCCGCCCACGTCGAAGGAGGCCGGCGAAGACTTCCTCGATGTGAAGTTTGAGTTCATAAACGGGCGAATCGAGTCGGACGGTGTGCGCAGTATGATAGACGAATGGGTGGAGCGCAAGGACGAGGAGCTGAGCATTGCCGTGTGTCTGAGCGACGCCTCCAAGAGTCTGGGTGCCGGCCTCTATCTGCCCGAGAGTGTCTACCGTCAGCGCATTCCCGTCTTCATCCGCCAAGCCTCCTCGTCCGCCTTGCTGGCGCAGTTGGGCTGCGGTCATGAACCGGCAGACAGTTATCACAAGTATAAAGAGGTATATCCCTTCGGAATGCTGGACCGCTGGTTCGACCTGAGTGCCACGAAGCTGGAGCAGGCCAAGAAAATCAGCAGTCTGTATGATTATTATGGTCAGAAGAAGGCGCTGCCCACTGCCGAGGAACTCGGCAAGAAGGCTAATGACGATTGGTGCAAGCTGAGCGTGCCGTTCCAGTGGTCGAACCTGTATGCAGCCTACAGCATTGGTGTTAAGCTGCGTGCCTTTGGGCAGAGCGAGGATGATGTGCATCTGAGCGAAGAGGAAGTGCAGCGCATGGCCATGATGGAGCATGCACGATGGAACATGGAGAAGCTGATGATGGGCTACCGACGCCCGACAAAGGCCGAGATGGACGACATCGTGCAGAACGGCAGAAAGAAGTGGTATCAGGCGCGTTTCATCCACGTCTACATCGCTCCCTACAACGCGCTGAGCGATGGCGTGAAGGCTTACGACGTGAATATTGCACAGTCGATAGGCGAGATTATACGTCTGTCGAAGCTAAGTTAGGAGACGATAATTTTCTATCTCACTACAATCTTCTTGCCGTTGCGTATGTAGATGCCGGGAGCGGGATTCTGTACGATCTGTCCCTGCAGGTTGCGATATTTGCCATCCATGAATCGGCCGGCGGTGTGCTGCTGTTGTTCAATCTGCTGCACAGCCAGCATCTCCTCGGTGGGCACAAGCCATGCGCCGCGTATGTTGGCACCCGAATTCCAGTCTACCTTCAAGACGTGCAGATGCACGAAGTCCTCCTGGCGTGGGTCGCCGTCGGTGGTGGGTATCGTGCGCAGCTCCTCCACGGGGATGACGATAGCTTGCAGTTCGTCGTCCCAATATGGGTCGCTCTGGTTGAAGTTGACCCTGATCTGCTTGTACGAACCATGTGCCTCGAGTCGGTTGCTCAGTATGCGCAGTCCTGTGCCCGTACCTCGTATCACCAGTGTCTCGTAGTCGGTGATGTCGGCATACGTGTCATGATCTACGTTTGCAAAACCTGCTACGGCCGTACCACCGCTGGCATTCATCTTCATGTTCCAGTCCACATTGACCGGCGTGTCGAGCTGCGTGGCATCAGCACCCGATCCGCTCCATTTGTGGAACATCGAGCTGTTCAGAGCCATCCATTCGTCGGGCACGTCGAGCAGGTCCATCTCGTTCACGTTCAGCATGCCCTTTATCTTGTCCAGGACGTACGCTGCGCGAACGGGGAAATACTCGTTGTGCAGTCGGTTGTGCTCTTTCTTGTATGTGTCGTCGACGGTATAGAGCGAACCTCTGGAGCTGTAGGGATGCACGTCGCGGCGATAGTCGCCCCAGCGTGCTGCCTCGTCGTATAGTGCCTTCGATATCTGGGTGTACAGACTGTCCCACAAGGCTTCGGCACTCTTCTGCCCCAGCCAACCGTCGTCGGCCATCACCTCTTTGGCACGCTTCAGATAGCGGATGGCGAACTGCTCGTTGTTCAGCAGGTTGTGCAGGATGCCGGTGGGCGAAGCCGAACCGTTGTTCACCGAAAGAATGTTCTCTTTGGGATTGTCGAGTATCATCTCGGAATCCCAGCACAGGAAGCGGAAGCCCTGGCTCTCGGCCCCCTTGCGGCGCAGGGCATACCAGTTATGATGGTCCCAGTCGGTATTGCCGCCATATTGGTTGATGAGTATATAGTCGATGAAGGCGTCGATGTCCAGCAGAGCCTCCAGCTCGGGGGCGTCCTCGCCGTCGGGTGTCTTGCCTTGCAGTCGGTAGTAGCTGGCGTCGTCGAATGCCTTCTTGGCCGTCTGCACCATCAGGTTCCATGCCTCCATGTCGCCCTCCGACGCTTCCAGATGGCTGCCTCCGTCCTCTTCGATCTTGATGACGTCTATCGAGTCCTTCTTGCCTCCCAGATGGTCCTTGCCGAACTGTCCGTCCACGCGTTCGGCAATGTTATACATGCCCCAGTACATGCCATTCAGGAACACATGCACGTAGAGGGCGTTCACGCTTGTCCATCCCATCTTGCGCTGCATACGTCGGGCCCATACATCGCGTGTGTACTGAGCCTTCTGGCGGTTCGACTCCAGCCAGTGCTGCCATGTGTTGCCGTAGTGGCATCGCAATACCAGCTGGTCGAACTTGTCGGGTTCGCCTTCACCGTAGATAGGGTAGTGGAGTGTCTTCTTGCCATACTCCTTCTTGAAGACAAGGCGGAAGGAGTGCTTGGGGTTCTTCTCGGCCAGACGACCATGTCCGCCATGCAGACGCAATCCGCAGGTCACGCTCATGTCGTGCTCGCGTCCGTTGCTCAGTCCGTCCAGTCCCAACTGCTTTCCTCCGAACAGTTCCACGCTGGCGGGTCGTGTCCATCCGTGTCCGGTGTTGTCGCCTACCGGAGGACCCGTAAAGATGTATATGCCACCCTTGTCCGGATCGTTCTCATGGCTGAAGAGGTTGTCCCTGTCGGTGACGATGCTCAGAATAGGCAGCGAGCGGAAGCCGTCCTTTATCTTCAGTGCCATAGCCGCATTGCCCGTCATCTCTGGGTCCATGCCATAGTCGGCCACGGCCGTTCCGGAAATGTCGGTATACTTGCCCCAGGTGGTGGGGTAGCCCGTGGGTTGTTCGGGCTGGTGCAGCACGTCGTCCAGAAAGAGGTAGGTCTGTGTCGTCACCTCCGAAGCCAGCGTGTCGGCATTCACCACAGCGGCACGCAGTATGGTGTTGCCCTTGATCTTCAGGGGCGAGACGTATGTGGGGCTGTCCTTGTCCGGTGTGCTGCCGTCCAGGGTGTAGCGTATGGTGGCACCTTCCTTTACCAACCCCAGTGTGTCGGTTATCGTCAGGTTGAAGGCCGAGCTGTACAGTCCGTGCTTCTTGCTGAACTGCAGTTGCTGGGCGTGAGTGAAGGCATGGCTGGCTACAAAAAGGCACATCAGATATGCTAGTCGCCTGATAAGGTTTATTTGTTTCATTTTAATTCTTTTAATACTGTTAAGGATTTAATTGACACTACAATGCATGTTTCATCCAACGTATTAATAAATTATCAGTATTAGGTATTTTTCACTATTCACTAAAACAAAGAGGTTATAAGTTTAGCCCTTTTTTAGTTCGTTGCACAGACGCTTGTAGGCTGACGGGGTGCCGTAGCATATCAGCTCGTCGTTGGTTTGCAGTTTGGTGCTGGGCGAAAGGTTGGGCACGATGAGTTTATTGTGTACCCGCAGTCCCAACAGGTTGTTGTATTCCTGTATGCGGCGTATGTCCAGCAGCTTCAGTCCGTCGATGTCGTCGATGCCGATGCTGCTGAGCGGTATGTCATGGTAGGCATCGGTGACGCGCACGCTGAAGACGTGATGATCCTTGTCTACCGAGTACGACTCGACGCTTCCCTCAAACTCAAATCGCTGCACGAAGTTATGTGCCGCCTCTTCTTCGGGCGTCATGATGCAGTCCAGTTCGAATGCCTCGAGTATGCCACGTTGTATCTGGTCGATGGCACGTGCAAAGATGCTCTTCACGCCGTTCTTTTTCAGCAGAGCCACGATGCGTATGGTGGCACCGAAGTTATCGCCGATGGTGATGATGACGCTGTTAACCTTGTGTATGGGCAGTACGGCGTATGCTGCCTCGTCGGTGGCATCGAGCACGTATGCCGCAGCCACATAGTCCTTGATGTGGTCCACAAGTGTATCGTTGCTGTCAACAGCTATCACCGTGTGTCCTTGCTTTGTGAGTTCGGTTGCTACGACCTGACCGTAGGTTCCGAGCCCGATAACGATATAGTCCATAATGCTATTGTTTAATGTTGCCATGCGTGTGGGAAAATCCGAACCAAATCTCCCAAATCCAAAACATGGTGCTCTATCAATAATCTCTTCTCAATCCTCTTCTCAATCCTCTTCTCAATCCTCTCTTCAATCCTCTTCTCTTCAGTCCTCTTCTCTCTTCTTTTCTTCTCTTCTCTTTTCTTTTCTTTTCTTCTCTCAACTATGCAAGCAGATAAATGTATAATATCTATAACCTACACCCTAAAACCTACAACCTATAACCTACAACCTATAACCTATAACCTACAACCTATAACCTACACCCTACACCCTAAAACCTATAACCTAAAACCTAAAACCTACAACCTACAACCTATAACCTAAAACCTAAACCCTTCCCTAGCTTATTATCAGTTCATCTTTCGGGTTGCTATAGTGAGGGTTCTTGTAGTGTGGAATGAAGTTCATGAAGAAGCTGAGCATGCCGATACGTCCTAACAGCATCAGGGCGCAGATGATGAGTTTGCTGCTGTCGCACAGCTGAGCAGTGATGCCCAGACTGGAACCTACAGTCGACATGGCCGAGACGCACTCGAAGGCGATGGCGCGTGCCGAGAGTGTGGGCTGCAGGCGTGTGAGGATGAGGAAGGCTACGGCGAAGACTGCTACCGAAATGAAGATGGTGGCATTGGCCTGACTGATGGACTCGCCGTTTATCTCGCGGTGGAAGATGTCCACTCGCCGCTTGCCGCGCAGTGCATTCCACACGTTGATGGCTGCTGCCGCAAACACATTCACCTTGATACCGCCCGCCGTACTCTGTGCAGCACCACCTATCCACATCAGCAGCATGTACAGTGCCATTGATTGCAGACACAGGCCCGACAGGGGCACGGACGAGAAGCCTGCCGTACGGGGCGAGGTCGAATTGAAGAAGGCTTGTGTCAGTTTCTCCTGCCACGTCATGCCGGCAAAGGCATTGTTCCACTCAAGCATGGCGAAGAACACTGTGCCCAGAACCAGTAGCAGCACGGTGGTGACAAGCACCAGTTTGCTATTGACATTGAGCAGATGGAAGCGGTGGCGGATGCTGGTCCTGTTCTTGCGCCGCAGCAATACGTTGATGTGATACTGCATCATGTCGCGCAGATTCAGCAGCAGCGGGTAGCCTATGGCACCCAGGATGATGACAAACGACATGACCCAATAGAGGCCGAGGTGGCTGTCGTTCATCAGCGACGTGTTGCCCAGGCCGTCGGGATAGTTCGAGAAGCCTGCGTTGCAGAAGGCCGAGATGCTGTGAAAGACGCAGAAGAAGACCTGGTGCAGTATGTCCTGGTCGGCTATCACATCGCGTGCCGACAGCCATATCAGCACAGCGCCCACGCCCTCGATGACGATGGTGAAGCCGATGATGCTGAGCAGTGTGTTCATGAGCGATGAGATGCTCTTGCCGCTTACCATGTCGCGCATCACCACCTGGCTGCTGATGCTGCTGTTGTTGGTGAGGAAGAGAGCAAAGAAACTGGTGAAGGTCATCACGCCCAGTCCGCCCACCTGGAAGAGCAGCATCAGTACGAACTGCCCCATAGGGGTGAAGGTGGTGGTGATGTCGATGGTAGAGAGGCCCGTGACGCACACGGCACTGGTCGAGACGAAGAGCGAGTCGATCCAATGCAGATGGGTGTTGGCCAGGCAGCGGGGCAGCATGAGCAGACCCGAACCTACCAGTATGAGGATGATGAAGCTGATACCGATGACGATGGACGGGCTGACACGTTTGTTGAGCGCACCGATCAGCAGGGCCGAGAGGTCGAGCAGCGACATGAAGCCCACCAGTGCCATCTGTGCATACCTTAGCCATGGCATGCTGGCCACGACAGGAGCCAGTATGAGTAGTAGCAGTGTGACGTTCAGCAGGATGCCCAGACGTGTGTAGTCCTTGCGGAAGGTGCTCAGCGAGAAGTGCAGGTGCAGCAGGAAGTTGAGCGCGAAGAAGAAGGGGGCAGAACTCTCGAAGTAGTTGATGTACTGCAGCTGGTTGTCGTCAAGGTTGAAACCGAAGCGCAGCACCAGACAGGCTATGACGCAGAAGGCCGACAAATGCATCGTGGCTGTGGCGACGGTTATCGCCACGCGTGTGATGGGGCTGATATGGCGGTTGTAGAGGCCGCGCTGGCCCAGTATGTCGAAGAGTTGTGGTATCATGCCTTGCGGTGTCTGCTTTCGTACTCGTCGGTCACTCCCTCATACTGCACGGCCAGTGTGGTGAGTACCACCAGCAGGTCGTAGCGCTGCACCTTGGGCAAGAGCTCTTGCCACGGCTTCATGTTGTTTTTGCCTTTGTTCTCGCCATAGGTCATTCCCTCGGTGAAGCCGCATATCTCGTGTGCCGCCATCCATCGCAGATGCTCCGTCTGGCTCAGTGTGTCGAGCAGCAAAGCCGCTTCGTCGTCTGCCGGTTGTTGTGGGTAGTTGGTCTGGCTGGCTATCTCGCACGCACGGCAGAAGAGGCCGTATACCTGCTCTTTTAACTCATTGCTCAGGGTGCTGAACGGCTGTGTGGTGCGACTGGCGGGCAGTCCCATGAGGCGCAGCTTGGTGTTGATGTGCAGACAGTTGGCAAAGTCCTGCTGCTCCTTGCGGTTCAGTTCGTCGTAGCTGACGATGAGTTCGTCCTCCTCCCTCATGGCATCTCTGCGACGGTCGAACCAGTCACCCTCGTATCCTGCCGCATGCTGGTAGGTGTTGTAGAACTGTATGGCATTACCCATTTGCGATGCATTCTGTGTTTTCTGCTCGCGTCTCACCTCGTCGCGCATGTGCATCAGGTTGCAGCAGTATATCTCGTCCAGCTCGCCAAATATCACGATGTTGCCTATCTCGCCCTTCTGCCGTTTGGCGTGGTTGAAGCGGTTGTAGTGCTGTGCCACGCTGTTCATGTGGCACTCGTTGTCGTGCTCGTACGAACGCACGTAGATGGTGAAGCGCGACAGGTTGTTGTCGCGCAGTCGCATGGCGAACTTATACAATGCCACGGCCAGCGACATGCTCTTGTGGTCGTCGCCCAGTGCTATGGTCACGTAGTTCAGCTTCCCTATCTCGCGCTCCATCAGTGTCCAGAACTCCTTCGATCCTATCTCCACCTGCTCGAGTTCCAGGTTGGGATTATCCGCCAGTCCGGGGTGCTGCATCAGGAAGCTGCCGCGCAACTCGTCCATGTGGCTGTCGATGGCTGTGATGTGATAGGGCGAACGCTCGTTGCCACGTCCCAGGAAGGTGCTGTGCTCGTACAGGAAGGGCAGCAGCGTCTGTCCCGTCTCGCCGAATCCTATCACCATGGCACGGAACTCGCTGGTGACGCGTCCCTGCTCGATGTCCACGTAGTTGACAGGCAGACACTCGGGTTGGCGTTGCAGATAGAGCACCGACAGCGAAGATGCGTTCAGCACGTGCACCTCGATGTTACTCTTTTCCAGCAGACGAATCTCCTCGAACATGTTGAGGTCGTCCTGCTGTGCCTGGCAGTATATGGACATGTGCATCGACTTCTCGCTGCATTCGGGGTAGAAGAAGGGGTCGGAGCTTATCACATCCAAGGCTTGCACGTTGCGTTGCTCGTTTTCCGAAAGGAGGTAGAGGCGCACGTCCGTGCTGCGCTTCGTGATGAGCTCGGCTAAAAGACGGAGGCCCATACGGCGGAAGAGGTCGAAGGGGTGGTCGAAATGGTTGGGGTTGAGGAACTGCTGCTTGATGTCGCTCTTGGCTTTGCCGTCGCCCATTACCAGCGGGTCGTCGGTGCGCTTGTCGGCAGCCTTGAAGCTCGAGAAGCCCTGGTTGGCACGTATCAGCAGTGTGCCTTTGCCCACCTCGCTGATGCTGTCCAGCACATGGCGGTTGTACGAGAAGAGGCCGATGAGGGTGGAGAATGTCGACTCACCCTTCTCCCTCTGCTCGGTGTGCGGCAGACTGACGAAGACGACGCGGTTCTCCTCTTGTCGCCGTGCCTTCTCCTTGGCCGAGAGCGGACTGAGCGCTGAGCACCCCATGATGTCCTTGGCCATCAGCACCGATGCCTTGTTGGTGCTGAAGAACACGTGCAGCGACTTCTTCTTGCCCATGTGGGCCTGACAGAAGAGCGTGATGAAACGCCATACGCGGCGCATCAGGGTGCGCAGTGCCACAATGATGGTGATGACCACGGCGCTTACGTGGATAAGGATGAAGCAGAATAGGTAGAAACCCTTGGGGTGCCAGTGCGTAGCTGTATTGGCGTGTGCCTCGAGCGATATCTCGCCCAGGCTGGAGTGGCCTACGAACATCTCGGCGGCCGACAAGGCACTACGCAGAATGGTAGTGAGAATGTTCTCGCTTGGGTCGGCGTTGTGAAAGCCGATGATGTAGAAGGCAAGGCCCGCCGCCCAGATGACTACGGCCATTACCTTCAGCACCAGGGTGCCTATGCTGTTATTTCTTTTTGATGATGTCATAGCCCAGTTTGCGGATGAGTTTAAGAGTATGCATGGCAGTGTCGCGGTCGTAGCTCTTCTCCTGTTCGCTCAGCTTGGAGTAAGGCACCATGTCGGGTGTGGTGCGCTTGGCGTCGTCGCGATGCTCGCCGTATATCCATCCCTCGCGCTGTCGGCTCTGAGCCCATATCTCGTGTACGTTCTCGGCAATGGCCTCCTGCAGCTCGTGCAGTTCGTCGGGCAGTTCCACATCGTCCAGGTTGATGGGATGTGCCACATAGCCCTCCTGTCCGTTGCTCACCGTCACCATGTAGTACTGCGAGTCCTCCCAAGCCCATACAAACTGTATGGCGGGATAGGTCTGCAGTGTGTCGGGTTCGCTGGGGTTGAATATCGTCACCTCCTGCTTCTCCTCGTCGTAGGCCGTCACCACCACGGCGTGGTCGGGCATGAGTCCTATCTCGGCATCCTCGATGGCCTCGGCCACAAGGTCGCCCGTCAGTTCGCCGCCGTCCACCACCACGATGGGCTTCACGCCCTGTGCCAGCACCTCGGCCAGATTGTCCATTGTACAGTCGTATCGCCTTGTCACCCACAGGCTGTTCTCGGCCGCCATGCGTCCTATGGTGTGCAGCGGCATGCCGTCATCCTTCAGCCATCCGTTCTCTTCGGCCATGGCCATGAGCTCTGCCTCGGTAGTGTGCAGTCCCAGCGCCTTCATCACGTATGCCTCGCAGCGTATGCCGCACAGGTTGTCGATCTCGTTGTTGGCAGCGCGACGTGTCATGGGCAGCGTCTGTGCCGCCCTCATGCCGTTCGTCATGGCCACGGTCTTACCGCCCTTGGTGGCTGTCGTGCCGTCACAGCCTGCCGTCGGCTGCTCGCTGCGGTCAATGAAGAGCATCTCCTGGTCCACCTCGGCCGAGATGTCCATCAACTCCTGCAGCGCCTTGTCCTCGTTCATGGCGTTCAGTACGCGCATAGTCTCTTCGGCTGAAGTATTTCCGTCCAGGAAGGCCGCCAGCAGTTCGTTGCTTATGTCAGAATTGTGGTTTCGCATATTCTCTCTTATCATGTTTGGCCACAGCCGCCAGGGCAGCCATCGCACGTTTCTTTATGTTATACAAGTTCGACACCTGGATGCCCATCTCGGCTGCTACCTCCTCGTTCTCGGCATCGTCAATCATCAGCCGTCGTATGACGTATACGTAGCGTTCGTTCCTCATCATGGCGAAGAGGCGTTCCAGGTCGGCCACGGCATCATCCCTGCTTGTCCCGCCGTCCTCGCCGCCGTCCTCTTTGATATAAGGAGGCTCCTTCGACTCGTTTTCTATCACTCTGTCGCGGCGGCTTATGAAGAACCGTATGGCCGTAACCTTCATCCACTGTGTCAGCGTACTCTTGCCGCTAAACAGCCTAAGGCGTCGTGCTCCGTCCTCCATGAGGTAGCAATACAGCTCGTTCACCACCTCGTCATAGTCCACCGCATAGTTGAATACCTTGCCGATGATGCTAAGCAGCAGTGGTCGGCACTTCTTGTAGAAGAAATACTCGGTCACCTCGCCGTCGCCCCGCGTCAAGGCCTGTATCAGTTCTGCATCAGACAGTTCTCTCATTTCCTTTTCAGTTCGTGTTGACCGATGATGCGCATGCCGTCCGTGTGGCGTGCAGCGATGCATCAGTCGATGATTGACAGGTTTGTAAGTCTATCCTATATTCCTATAATCCCAGAATAATTCAGACTATAATTTGCGTTCAAAGATAATAATAATTTATTATATAAGGTGTATGTTAGGCCGAAAATATCATTCTAGTGTGTGTGTTTTGCATTTATCATTCGCTATTTGCACCTTAACCAATTAAGTGACAAGCGAATGTTGAATCACGGTATCTCCACGAAGTACTCGCTGCACGAGTATCCGTACCACATGCCCAGACCGCCCTGGATGTTGCTGGGCAGATTCTTGTTGATGGGGAAGAGGAAGTTGTTGCCCATGGATACGAACTTCTCGTAGGTGACCCAGAAGTCGTAGGCCTGCTGCTCGATGGCGGCAAAGCGGATGTGGACGCGTTCGCCATGGTGGTAGTTGGAATAGAAGGTGTCGTCGTTGTACTGCAGGCGGTTGTGCGAGCGGTAGATGGGGATGGTGGCACCGGAGGCTATGTTCTGGTCGGTGTAGAGACCGAGGAAGGAAGGGAAGAAGTCGTTTTCGCGCCCCTCCACGCCCACCAGGAACTGGTAGTAGCCAGTGGAGTGCTGGGGCGAGACGTGTGCCTGGATGCTGAAGAGGCTGTCGCTGTGTTGTGCCGGCTCGATGGTGAGGCCGTCCACCATGGGGCGCTGGCTGGGGATGGTGGTGGTGGCAGTGGCATGGAAGTCGTCGTAGGTGACGTCGATGGTGTAGGTCTTTCCCGCCTCGCCACGCATCTCGCCCGTAGTGAAATAGCAGGGTATGGCGTATCGGCTGTTGTTGCGTCCCGTCAGCACCACCGTGCGCTCGCCGTCGCTGATGCTCACCCTTGCCCAGTTCAGGACGTGTTGCTTCAGGTTCTCGAGCGGCACCTTATCCATTTTGGTAGACATCGGCACGCTGCTGGTGACGAACACCACGGGAAACTGTCCCTCGGCAATGCTTCCCTCCACGACTATCTGTTCAACGCTCTCGACGTTCATGTCGCCCTGGCACGATGCAGCAAGCAGCATGGCGAGAGCGGATAGCAGGTATGTGATGACGGATTGTGGCTTCATTGATGTTATGATTAAAATCTCACGTAGTAGCTGACCGACGGCAGCACGGGCAGCAGGAAGGCGATGGGGCGGTAGGAAAAGTGGCCGTTGTAAATCTTCAGACGGCAGTAGATGTCGTTGTGATGGTCCGTGGCGTTGTAGAGCGAGAGGTTGATGCCTTGGCGCACACGACGGCGTGGACGGAAGTCGTAGTTGGCCGAGACGTCGAAGCGGAAATAGGGAGCCAGACGGTTGGCGTTATGCTCGCCGTACTGCGAGACGAGCACGTTGGACAGTATGTATACGTACTTGATGGCTGTGAAGGGTGTGCCGGAGGCGAAAGCCATGGTGCCGCCGAACGACCAGCGAGGGTTCAGACGATAGGTGGCCACGGCATTCAGTTCGTGCGGACGTTCGTAGTTGGAAGGATACCAGCTGTCGGGATTGAGCTGGTCGAAGCGCCTCATGCTGCGGCCGTAGGCATAGCTTATCCATCCCGTCAGGCGGCCTGTCTGCTTGATGAACTGCACGTTCACGCCGTAGTTGTAACCCTTTCCGCTCACGATGGTGCTTTGCATCTTATAGCCCGAGGTGAAGAACGAGAGGAAGTCGCCGTGGTACTCCAGCTGATGCTCCAGCAGCTTGCCGTACACCTCGGCCCTGATGCGATACTGGCGGTTCAGCACTTCGCGGTCGAAGCCCAGCGTCAGGCTCCATGCACGTTGCGGCTTGTACAGCTGCGAGGCCGAGAAGCGGAACTCGGTGGGCAGACCAACGCTGGAGAAGCCTGCCTGGTGCACGTACTGGTGCTGGCGGTTGAGGCGCAGCTGGAAGTGTCCGGCCGCGGGATGGTCGAGCGTGAGAGCCACGTAGGGGTCGGGGTGGAAGAAGGTGGATGCGCTGTCGGCCAGCAGCGAATAGACGTTGAGGCGCACGCCGGCCTTGAGGCCGAGACGCTGGGTGAGTGGCATGGAGGCCTGGGCGAAGAGGGCAGCCTGCAAGGCATGCTGCGTGCTGACGGGCTCTATCTCCACCTCGTAGCCTCCCTCGAAATCGGGATTCTGCGGCAGGATGCTGTGGTGTAGCAGGTCGGTTCCCCAGGTGATGAGGAGCGGACGACGGTCGCTTGCCAGCTGGCGTTGTGCCTCGAGGTGATAGCCCAGTGTGTTGATGTGCGAGGGCATCTTGCCGTTGATGTTGGCCTGTGCCACATGCGAGCGGTTCTGGTAGCCCGAATAGTAGAGCGACTGATGCACGGCATCGGCCACGCGCAGCGGTCGGCTGTCCAGCTGTGCCTGCACCACGTAGTTCTGCCATCGCAGGTCCAGCCCCAGTCCTACGTTGCCGTCGCCCACCTTGCCCTTGTCGTTCGAGTAGAAAGCATCGATGCTGAGCGTGTGGCGCGGCGTGTGCAGGGCGTAGGTGAGGTTGAAGTCGCCGAAGCGGTAGTGGAACTCGCTGTCGTCCATCTTGATGAACGGTCCGTACAGCAGGTTGATGTACGTCTGCCGAGCACTCAGCGACAGCGTCTGTCCGTGCCCCATAGGCACGTGTATGGTGCCTTGCGAGGAGATAAGTCCCACCGAGAGGTTGCCGCTCAGCGTGTCCTGCTGACTGGTGTGAGGCAGCATCTGCATCTGCCCGCCCAGCACGTTGGACGTGGTGGCCTCGTTGAAGGTGCGGAAGAGCAGCGACTGATAGTGCGAGGCATTGAACGTGGAGAAGAAACCCAGCATGTGCGCTGGGTTGTAGACCGGTGCATCGCCTATCTGCATCATGCTCTGCGCGTTGCTGCATCCCTGCACGTGCAGTCCGGCGTCGCACTCGTTGTTGGTCTGCACCGATGGCAGCAGCTGCAGGTAGTGCACCGGATCGGCATTGCTCAGTATCTGCGGCATCTGCTCCATCATCTTCATGTCCCACTTCATGGCCTCGAACGGTCGTCCGCCTATGTGCGAACGTATGCGATAGCTCTTCACCTCCACGTCGCGCATCTCGTGCGACAGGGTGTCGGGCATCTGCTGCGCCGACAGTGCGAAGGGCAGAAAAGACAGCAGGATGGAGAGTGAATGGCGCAAGGTTGTGGGATGGATGATGTTGATTATTAAAGCGAAAGATGAATCAATGAGAGCGTGCCCCCATTGATTCATCATAATATTAACGTATTTACCTATTGTGTTTAGGTTAGAAGTCGAACAGGGCGTCGAAGTCTTCGCACAGATTCTCTAACTGGTCGATGAGTTTCTTGAACGAAGACTCGTTGAAGAAGTCACTCTCCTCGAGCAGCGAGTAAGACGAACCGTCGGCGAAGGCCAGTACGGGCTCTGCATCCCAGTATGTTCCATTCCAGCTTTTCTGCTCGAAGGCCTTGAACAGGAACTCGGCCTGCTTCTCGGGCTTGCCGTCGTAGTATACACCCACCGTTGCAGTATTGTTTATGCGGTCGATGCACTGCTTGAACTTCGTCTCGCTTTCCTCGTTGTATTTGTCAGCATCCTTCATAGCCTCGATGAACGACTGTATGTTGCTTACCACGCCGTTTATCTGCAGTTTGCCCAGCAGGTTCAGTCGGAATGATGCCTTGCCGTTTGTGATTTCGCTGTCCTCGCCGATGGTCTCCCATGTGTCCTTGTCGGCAACGTCGCCTGAGATGTTGCTCAGCTTGAAGTCGCCCACATTGAACTCGACAGTGAGTATCGACTTGCCATCCTTTGCCATGCTGAAGACGGTCTGCAAGGTGTTGTTAGGCACGTACTTCGTGTTGGTGGTCTTGAACACATAGCTGTCGAGGGTGACAGTGGCCGAAGCATCGCAGATGGTCTTGCTCAGGTCGGCAATCTCGTTCTGGATGCCGTCCAGCTTGATACCAACGGTCGTCTTCATGCGCTCGCTTCCGCCCACCTTCACCGAGACGGTGATGTTCTCGGGAATGGTCACGTAGTACCTGTCGCGGTCAATGTATTCAGTTTCCACCTTCGAGTCGCTGTCATAATCGTAGTCGCGCCAGTGCTCTTCGTCAATTACGTGCACCGTCTTGGTGTTGCCGCTGGTGGAAAGGCACAGCTCAACCTGGCTGCCGTTCTGGTCTTTCACCACAAATTCCAGATGGTCGGCATTCTCCTTTGTCCACTTCTTGCTACCTGCAACGAAGCGTGCCTTCAGCTTGCTCAGCTTGACGAGCTGGCGGTAGTCGTCATACTCGTAGATGTAGGTCCAGTAGCCTTCTTCCGTCTTTGTGTTGCTGCCCAGATGCGAGCTCTCGACGAAATCCTCGAAAAACTCCTCGATGGCATCGTTGTCCATGTCGTCGTTGTCCAGATATTCACGATTGAGATGCTTCGCCAGGTCTTTCCAGTACTGGAAGTCCTTGGCCGAGACGCACGACAGGGCCTCCTGTCCGATGCTCTGCAGCTTGGCCTGCTGCTCGCTGGCGGGAAGAGCATTGTTCGAGATGTCGCCCGTACCGTTGCCGCTGTTGTCGTTGCCGCCGGGCACTTTGTCGTTGTCGGTTGTACCGGTGCCCGTACCGCTACCATCTACATTCTCTACATTCTTTTCTGGCTCGTCATCGCCACAGGCATTGAAGGTGAGCAACCCCATAGCCATGAGGGGAAGCAAGAAATACTTTTTCATACTTTTAGTTATTTAGGAAATTAGTTGTTTAGGAGACTAGGACCGCGCAGCTAGTTATGAATTAATTTTGCTGCTTGGTTGTTTGGGGATTAGCCAGTGCAAAGTTAATACTTTTTCGCCACATTATCACTCTATTCTGCTATTTTTTTAGCATCAGTATACCTTATTTTATATAAAAAGGTATTGTTGTCCGGTAAAAATGGTTCGTCCGAAAAGATGGAGTAATAAAGTGGTTGAATACATAAGTTTGAAACCAAAAATAGCACAAAAATGGCACAAAGATAATTATCCCAAAGCGATTGCAATGATCATTTATATTCTTTGCCATTTTTGTGCTATTTTTGGTTTCTAATAAGACCTTATCATGTCAGATTATCACTCAAAATCT
>JAGHUS010000179.1 GCA_018064685.1 Bacteroidales bacterium
TCTGATGTTTCGGCTGAGGACATACAGCGTGCTACCTTCGTGCTCGGCGAGAAGGATCGTGTGCTCGGCGTATGCGATGCTCTCGTTGCTGGCGACTATGAGAAGGTTGGCGAGTTGATGTACGCTACCCACAATGGTCTTTCGAAGGACTATGAGGTGAGCTGCGAGGAACTCGACTTCCTCAATGACATCGCTAAGGAGAATGGCGTGACAGGTTCACGTATCATGGGTGGTGGCTTCGGTGGCTGCACCATCAACCTTGTCAAGGATGAACTCTACGATAAGTTCGTTGCTGATGCCAAGGAGAAGTTTGCTGCCAAGTATGGTCACGAACCAAAGATCTACGACGTAGTCATCGGCGATGGCTCACGCAAGATATGCTAACATAATAAGTGCTCCACCACACCCTGTTCCTTCCGGATGTGGTGGAGTTTACATACACCTTATTAATATAATAGCATCATATATATTGTAGAAGCAGACAATATATCAAAAAAAGAATAATCATGAATTTGAAAATCCGTCTTTCAATAATGAACTTCCTGGGATTTGCAGCCTGGGGAGCTTATCTTACATGCATGGGTGCATACCTGGCAGAAGCCGGTTTCGGTAGCATCATCGGTTGGTTCTATTCAGTTCAGGGTATCGTGAGCATCTTTATGCCTGGCATCATGGGCATAGTAGCTGACCGTTGGATACAGGCACAGAAGCTTCTCAGCCTCTGTCACCTTACTGCTGGTGCATTTATATGCGCAGCAGGCGTATATGGTTCGATGGAGGGATGCTCCATGGGCATGCTATTCACACTCTATGCCATAAGTGTTGCCTTCTATATGCCTACGATTGCACTGAGTAACTCTGTAGCATTCAATGCCTTGACAAAGGCTGGCATGGACACCATCAAAGCTTTCCCACCTATCCGCGTGTTCGGAACCATAGGTTTCATCTGCACCATGATAGCTGTTGACGTATGCGGACTCCAGACAAGCAGCATGCAGTTTGTAGTGAGTGGTGTCATAAGCATATTCCTTGCTCTGTACTGTCTTACTCTCCCTGCTGTTCCTACCAAGAATGCATCGCATGACGATGGTCGTCCTGCAGGACTTGTACAGGCTCTCGGACTTGATGCCTTCAAACTCTTCCGACAGAAGGACATGGCTATTTTCTTCATATTCTCAATGTTCCTTGGTGTCAGTCTCCAGGTAACCAACGGATATGCCAACCCTTACATCACATCATTCCAGAGCATAGCAGAATATGCTGATACATTCGGTGCACAGCATGCTAACATACTCATCTCAATATCACAGATAAGTGAGACATGCTGCATACTCCTCATACCATTCTTCCTGAAGCGTTTCGGCATAAAGAAGGTGGTGATGATCGCTATGGCGGCATGGGTACTGCGCTTCGGTTTGTTCGGTTTAGGCAACCCTGGCAGCGGTGTATGGATGTTCATCCTTTCATGTATCGTGTATGGTGTGGCATTCGATTTCTTCAACATATCTGGTGCCCTCTTCGTAGATCAGAATACCGACACAGGCATCCGTTCTTCGGCTCAGGGACTATTCATGATTATGACCAACGGACTTGGTGCTACGATAGGTACGCTTGGTGCACAGGTTATCGTCAACAACCTCGTATTCAACGAAGGCATAACCGACACACTCGCCGGATGGCGTGAGTCGTGGTACATCTTCGCAGCATACTCACTAGTAGTTCTCGTACTCTTCGCCATCATCTTCCGACCAAAGGAAAAGTAATTTCGCCGCAAAGGAAAGTAAAAATTGCACATTGGGGTCTGACCCCTTTGTGCAAAAAAAACGAAAAAGAGCTCTTCCTACCCATTTAGAGTCAAGAATGCAAAAGCTAAGACTGAAATTTCAATACATACAAACGATGGTGGGTTGTCCCGATATAGCCCTCATCGTGTTGACTGACGAACAAGAGACTCGGCAGCTGAACATCGTGTGTGACGGATACACACGACTCCAGTTTCTTGTTCGCCTCAACCAACTTGACCCTAAGAACATACGTTTCCACACTACTGAGGAGGAGGACAGCGAGGATAGTTCCGGCATATTCGGGCAAGGCTCGGGTGATTCCTCGTCACCGTTCGGGCAGCAGGACGACCAGGAACAGGATTTCTTCGGCAACCACGCTCAAGGTAGCAATGGCATAGATCCATCGCATGACCTTGCCGGACAGCAGGCTTCCAAGAGTAATTCGCAGATGTTGCCCGAGGTACTTGTATCGATGATACAGTACATGACCAACATACATCTCGAATCATACATATATAATGTATATGACGGGGAGTATCGTGCACTCATCGTTGACCAGAGAACGGGCACCACATTCCGCGTTCGTGCTGCTGATGCGGTACTTTTGCACGTGGTAAACAGACACATTCCTCTGACCGTTGACCCAACACTATGGATGCATCAGAGCATGCCATTCAAGAAAGATGGGCAGAATGTAGCCCTTCCGATAAACACCCTCAGCGTACCGATGCTCAAGGAAGCCCTCAATCGTGCCATAGAAGATGAGCGATATGAGGCTGCCAAGTTCATTAAAGAGGAACTGGAAAGAAGAAGATAATTATGAAGGAAGTTCGATATTTTTATGCACCAGACGCTTTGTCAAGTCAGGAGTTGCCTGCCGACGAGGCTGCTCATGCTGTGAGAGTACTCCGTCTGAAGGAAGGCGACGAGATATTCCTCATGGACGGATGCGGCAGTTTCCATCGTGCGGAGGTCACTATGGCACAAGGCAAGCGCTGCTCGTATGACATTAAGGAAACACTTCCTCAGGAACCTCTATGGAACGGACACATTCATCTAGCCATGGCACCCACAAAGATGATGGAACGCGTGGAATGGATGGCAGAGAAAGCTACCGAGATAGGTTGCGATGAGTTCTCTTTCCTGCTCTGCAAGTTCTCGGAAAGAAAGCAGATGCGACAGGACAGAGTGGAGAAGACCGTTGTATCGGCAGTAAAGCAGAGCCGTAAGGCATGGATGCCAAAAGTCAACGAACTCATAGATTTCAAGTCTTTTGTTACGGCTGAACGAGAGGGAGGCAAGTACATC
>JAGHUS010000119.1 GCA_018064685.1 Bacteroidales bacterium
TGTCACGGCATTCTCCATGAGGTAGAAGGGCATTTCTGAACCACCTCCAAGAGCGGGGAAATCGCTGTGCGATGTCATCGTTACGCCGTGGCGGAAGAAGGGTCCCATGGGATACATCTCATCAACATACTGATTGGGTTACATCGATGGGAGGGTTTCTCTTCCATAATCAGTGAGGAAATGCCAGATGATGCTGGAAGCACACACGATGTCGTTGGCAGCCATGGTGGCATAATCCTCGGGCAGCACATTGCGCACGTGGACGAGGGTGTTGCGCATCTCCTTCCTGCCAGAGTTGGCAAACGCCGTTACCGCCAGGTGTATGGCTTCGTCGCCCATGGCATGAACGTGCATGGTATAGTCGTTCTGATTCACACGGGCGGTGATGTCCGAGAACTCTTTGAGCGTCCAGTTGGGTATGCCGTAGCTGCCGTCGAGATAGGGAGTGCGCACGTAGCCGGTATATGTCTCGACAGTGCCATCCACAAACATCTTGATGAAACGGGGATTGACGTGTCGCGAACTGTACTTTCGGGTGTCGAATGCCTTTGCCAGATCGTTGTCGAGTTCGCTGGTAGAACTTTCAATCTCGTATGCTAAACCTAAACTGATATTCAGTTTGCCTTCCTCGTCGAGAGCCTTTGCCGCCTCATAGAAGCGGGTGTTGCCGAAGTAGTTGCTCCAGCCATCCTGAAATGAAACAAAACCTTTGCTAATGAGAATGTCGTTCATGTTCCTGACGGTCGTCATGGCCTTGTCGCCATCCAGCAAAGCATCGAAGTCAATGCCTCTGAGCTTGCAATAGGTGCCAGCCTGTTCCAGCAGGACACCTGTGGGTCGACCCTCGTCGTCAACCCATATCTCGCCACCCCTGATGTCGGAAATCTTCAGGTTGCCATTGGTGCCGATGATGCCAGCCTTGAGCAGACATGCTGTGTTGGCAAGTCCTTTGTGTCCCTCAGAGTCGGAAGCATAGAGGGGCAGGTCTGGACAGGCTGCGTCCAGCTGCTTCAGGGTTGGCATTCCCATTGTGTTAAATTTATCCCAATCCCATCCGAAAGCATAGATGGCAGGCTTGCCGTCTGCTTTAGCCTTGGCGTATGCCGCTGACACAAGTGTCAGAAATTCTGCCGGAGTTACTTCTTCGCTGAGAGTCAACGCTCCCATGACATTCATACCCTCTGCCATCAAGTAGTGGGGCATGGCATTCGGCAAAGCCCGGTGTGATCATACCCTTGCCGCGATGATCCACAATGGTGGTATTCTGTCCCACGTATGCCTTGATGCCATCCATGTCGCCTACGTAGATGTACTTACCGTCCTTGACAGCAAAAGCCTCGGCCTCAGGAGCGCCGTCCTCGACGGTATAGACGGTTCCATAGACAACCATGTCGGCAATGTTCTCGGCTACATCAGGTGTCACCTGCTTGTCATCGCTGCAGCCCGCAAAAGCCAATGCCAAGGCTACAGCCGCAAACTGTAAAAATCTCTTTTTAATCATTTAAGGTGTTTCTTGTCGGTTATAAACTCAATGATGAATACCACGATCCAGAAGAGCATTATGGCATATTCCCAGTGTTCGGACAGCTTCTGGGTCAGGTCGCCCTTGGCTATCTCCATATATACCAGTGTCATGGCCACACATGTGGTTACTACCAGGTTGGCAATGTCGATGACGAGCAGGCGTATGCGCTTTCCCAGCAGACTATTGCCCATGCCACGGCATATCGCCCATCCGATGAAGGACATGACGACAAAGAAGAGGGCTCTGAGACCCGCAAAGTCGGTAATCATGGATTTGTGTCCCCATACTGAAACGTTCCCCTCCACATCAAACAGCAGAGGTACTTCCTGGGGTAGTCGGTCGAACTCTGGCGAGATGCAGAGCACATTGAACAGCAGGGCAGCAACAGACATTAAGATCGCAAACCATAAGCGTATCTTAATGCCTTTCTCGCTGCGTGCTGTCAGATATTCAAGTATCTTTTTCATTGTCTGATCATTATTTCAGTACCACCTTCTTGCTGCTGCCATCGGCATAGCGGATGATGTTGATGCCTTGCTGCATCTTGCTGCGCTGCACGCCACTGGCGTTGTAGATGCCTGTGACACGGCGTGAGGCAGAGGGGAGGACGTCGTCCTGCTGGACTTGCTCGATGCCTGTGGGGAGGTTGAAGCCGAGCTGCTGTATCTCGGACTCCGAGAGGATGATCCACTGCTGGGTGGTGGCGGTGTCGGCATAGTCGAAGTTACCGGCCGTGAGGGTGCCGTAGGTCTTGGTGCCCTTGTCGCCGGCTACGACGGACTTGCTGCCGCTGTTCTCCCACGTGAGCCAGTAGCCGTGAGTCTTCAGACTGCTCTCCTTGCCCTTGACGGTGACATCGGTGCGGTCGGGCATGAGTTGGAAGTTCTCGGTTGTCGTGGCCGATGCCTTGAGCTGCACGCCAGTGCCGTGCGAGAGGTACTTGCCCGTGGCCACGTTCTTGAAGCGGTAGTAGCCCGTCGAGGGTACATACTCCATCTGCCATGCTGCCGAGTCGCTTACCTCGCCCTCGTTCATGGCTGTCCATGCCACGGCGGTGGAGGTGCGCTGGTAGAGGAAGCCCTCGCCCAGTCCGCGGTTGGCATCCTTGCACATGAGGTAGTAACGCTGGTCGTCGTCGAAGTTGTAGGTGTAGCCAGCCAAGCCGTTCTTGTAGGCTGTGGTGGGGTTCAGACCGTCGATGAAGAGACCGTAGAGGAGGCAGCAGCCACCCAGGTATTGCAGTTCGCTGTGCTTGTCCTTGTCGGCACCGTTCACGAACCAGTCGTAGGATGCGTTCTGGCCCCATCCATGGGTACCGTCGCCCACCATCATGTTGCCGTCCACATTCTCGTATTTATTCTCGAGGAAGTGGAAGATCTCGTTGGCTTCGCGACCCTTCCATATCCAGTCGTGAACGTTCTTGTCGCTCCAGCGGCTGCTGGTGCCTACGCCCACGCCGTGTCCCGTCTCGTGGATGACGGTGCCGATGGCCTGGTTGCCGGCGTTAGGTCCGATGCGCATCCAGCCACCATAAGAGCAGTCGGCAGTGGGGGTGGCGGCACCGTAGTGTCCGCTCAGGTTAAAGCCCTTGATGCCCGTCCACTGGTTGAAGTACTCGATGGTCTGTGCTATGGCGTCGCGGCAACGCTTGTTGGCAGCCTCGTCGGGAGCGCCCTCGTCCCAGCTGCCGGTGCAGGTGCCCTTGGGGTGGGTGACGAGCTTCACCTCGTCGCCATAAGCCACCTCGTAGGTCTTGCTCATGATGTAGGGACGCATGTAGTAGACGGTGGCAGGCTTGAGGTTGCGGGCGTGGAAGATGAGTCCGTTGTTGTTATGACTCTCGGTGGTGCGGTTGTCCAGCACGGTGGGGTTGTGCTCGGTGCTCCAGCAGATGCCCTTCTCGAGTGCCGTGCCGGTCATGGTGGCACGCATCAGAGCCTCGGTCGAACCGGTCAGTATCTTCTGGTTGGTAACGGTGACCTTGACCGTTGTGCCATGGGTGGCATTGGCCAGGTTGAAGGCCAGGAGTGCTGTGCTGAGGTTCTCGATCTCCTGGGCCAGCTGTGCCGAGGTGGCATCGGCATTGGCTACCATTGCCTCGGCCTTTGCGATGGCCTCCTTGTACTCCTCGGCTCCCTGCTTGGTCTCGTCATAAGCCTTCTGGGCCGACGCGATGGCAGCTGCCAGCTGTGCGTATTCGTCGATGCTGGTCTGTGCGCCTGCGATGGCTGCATCCAGAGCCTTCTTGGCAGCCTTGATGTCGGCGTCGGTCGATGCCTCGCTGATGGCCTTTCCCTGCTCGATGGCCTTGGCCAGGGCAGTGGCAGTCTTGCTGCTCATCATCTTGTCCTGCATAGCCTCGGCGGCAGCCACGCTGCGACCTATCTCGGCCACGATGTCGGCCATGCTGACGTGACCTATCAGTTCCAGACGGAAGTTGTCGACGCTGAGCCAGTTGCCGGTGGCATTCTTGGCGCGGAAGCCAACCTCCACCTCTCCGGCTATGGATGTGAACTTAAGCTCGTAGTCCTTGGCCGTGTAGACGTTCTCCTCGGTGCTGCCGGCATAGATCACGGCTCCCGAGCACTTTTGCGAGGTGCTGTTCTGGTTGAGGTTCTGTGCGGCTACGGTGAGGCGGTACTGACCGTTGGGCAGGTTGGCAATCTTCTGGCTGACCGATGCACTGCCTACCTGCTTGCCTTTGTCCACCCACTTCTCGAGGTAGATGCTGCCTTTCTTCTTGGTGAACGAACTGTTGCTCTGCGATACCAGTGCGTCGCATGTCCATCCCTTCGAACCACCATCCTCGAACGAGGGGTTGACGATGTAGTGGGTGTAGTCGAGGGGTGCTGTCTCGCTGACGTTGGCCAGACGGTAGTCGGCGATGCTCTGCTTGAGTGTGCTCCATGCCTCGAGGGCTGCCTCACTGGTAGCGTCGGTGGCTGCTATGACGGCCTCGGCGGCGTCGATGGCTGTCTTCAGCTCGGCTGCCAGTGCGCCGCTGCCGTCGCCATAGAGGGTCTTGCCTTCGGTGACGAGTGTCTGGAGCAGCTTCTTCACATCGGCAATGTCGGGAGCTCCGTTGTAGTAGAGGCGGAAGTTATCGACCGAGATCCAGTTGCCGTTGGTGTTGCTGACACGGAAACCGATGCTGAGGTCGCCTTCCAGATAGGTGAAGTCCACGCTGTAGTCGTCGGCTGCCGTGACGGTGGTGCTCTTGCTTCCGGCATAGACGGCAGCGCCGGTACATGCCTTCGTGGCATCGTTCTGACTGATGTTCTGTGCTCCGGCCGTGAGTGTGTACTTGCCGGGCTCGAGTGTGGCCAGTGTCTGCGACAATGACACGGAACCGGCGGTACTGTTCTTGTCCACCCACTTCTCGAGGTAGGTGGTACCAGCCTTCTTGCTGAAGCTGGTGTTGGTCTGGGTGACGAGTCCGGAAACGGTCCAACCCTCGGTGCCGTTCTTCTCGAACGAGGGGTTGTTGATGTATTTACTCGTCACGTTGGTCTGTGCCATGGTCAGTGAACTGATGGCAAAGCCAATGCAGAAAAGTAGATTTTTTTTCATTGGAATGTTTTGTTCTATGAGAAGTTAAAAGGAAGTCAAAAGCATAACTTCCTTTTAACTTCTTAAAAAGATTATTTTATTAAAGTTTCCCACCTTTTGGCATTTGCCAGTAAATTACTTAAAATGAGCAATGAATAATGAATAATGAACAATGTATAATGCGATTAATGAGAGGCTGG
>JAGHUS010000142.1 GCA_018064685.1 Bacteroidales bacterium
TTTTTAGAGTTATACTTCACTTTCCTGTTCATATTCTTGAGTGGGGAACCTTTTATTATGCGAGGCATATTGCCATGAAGTCCCACTACCGATTCTCCCGAGTGGGAGAGAGCACCACGTCGGGTAGCTCTTGTCAGGAACTTATCACCCATCGCGCGGCTGTCATTGCTGACGAAGGTCTCGAAGTCGAACTTGCCGCCACTGTAGTCCATGATACGTTCCACGATAGCTTGGCGCGAGATAGTGCTGAAGTATGGCACGTTGTTGTTCATACATGAGTTCACCTCCGAACGGTAGATGCCCTGTGCATGCATGTGCGATCCCTCGTAGATATCCACGATGTCCTGATAGCGGTCGTCGAAAATGAGGTGCGTCCAGTCAATCTCCTTGTATCTGCCGTTGAGCGATACATTGCGGCTCCAGCCGATGCTCTTTGCCCATTCAACAGCTTCGACATGCGAGCAACAGATACAAGGACAACTGCGGATATTATCGCGATGATACATGTATTCGTCGTCGAGCTTGCCGAAACCGTGACCGCCTGCCTCATGCTGGATAACTCCTCGGTAGTCGTTAGGATAGTCCAGTCGGCTGTGAGGCACAACGGCTACTGCTGCTCCCGTGGACCACATCGTCGTAACACCCTCGTAGGCATCGCTGTTGAGGATGCAGGTGACGAGCGTCTGATTGACGTTGCTGCCATTCACTACGGTTCCTGTTACATCGTTCAGCACGTAAGCCATCATGTCGTTGGATTGTATTCCAAGTCGTCCGTTATTACCCGATCCGTATGTAGAGTCGAATTTCGTAGTGCGCCAGATGTTGACGTTCGAGCAGACACCGCTTTCGTAGGAGAGAGGGAAGTCGATATAGACATCGAAGTAGTCCTGGTAGGTCTTGTATGGTTCCACGGCGAAGAAGTACTCCATGCCCTCCTTTATGTCTGCCAGATACTGCTCGGTAGAGATATCAACAGCATCGTAGCCATCACCGATGAAGACGAGGTTGACACCATTGCCCTTCGTGTGCTTCTGCAGCTGGAACTGGCTGTCCTCATCGTGCTCATAGTCATACTGCTCCACCTTGTAGTAGCAGGTGATGTCGTGACCATCCTCATCCTTCTTGTCCGTGAGGGTGAAGACCACGCTGTCGGCACGGTTGGCTGAACCATGCGCCATAGCGTCAATCTTAATGCTGAGCTCCGTCTTCTTGTAGCCGCTGGTCTTATCGACGTGTACCCAGTCTGGGCAGTGTGTCATCTTCCAGTTGCCATCGGCATTGAGGATGACGGTGCGTGTGTTGGACTTGTTGAGCAGACGGCCAATCATAGGTCGGCAGACGAAGTTGCGGTAAGCAGAGATACGCTTGAACTCTTTCCATCCCGGCGCATTGCGATAGGCTTCCACGGATCCTTCGGGCACAACGAGGGTGAAGTTGTTCTTTTCCAATCCAGCCAGGCCATAGAAACTGCCACCATCAATCAATGGAGGTTCCTTGGCATTGCATTGTATGTAGTCAAGCGACCAACAGCCCCATAGTGCGTTGCAATGTATCATCTCCAGTTTCTCAGGGAGTATGATAGCAGAGAGATTTTCACATCCCGCAAATGCATCATCCTTGATGCGAGTGACAGAAGCAGGGATGGTGAGTGTGTCTGTCAGGTAGCGGCAACTACGGAAGGTGCAAGGTTCGATAATCTCAAGCCCCTCAGGCAAGGCAATATGCGAAAATGAGGTGTACTCAAACGCATATTCCCTAATGGTTCGCACAGTGGATGGTATCTTGAGATCACCTTGCAGTGAAGACGTTCCGCTGAAAGCAGCTCTGCCAATTTCCTCTACGCCTTCTGGCATGTAGATGGAACTTGGTGAACCTCCAAGACCATATATACGCTTAATGCCTTGTGGAACGACGACATCACCCGTCATCTTTGGTGCTGCGAAACTATGCAACTCTGTGAGACCATCAGGAATATGGATGGTGCCAGTCAGACGGGTACAATTGCCAAAGGCTCCACCGCCGAGAAATTTCATGGTAGGTGGCAGCACCACTTCACCCTGAAGATTTGTGTTTACGAAAGCGCTTCCGCCAATAAATTCGATGGTGGAAGGGATATATAGTTCACCAGTCAACGTTCTTATACCACCAAAGGATTCATCACCAATGTAAGTAGTCCCCTCGGGGAAAATCAAATTGCCACGCAGGGAGCAGCCACTAAATGCAGCGTAGGCAATTCCCTTCAGATGATCAGG
>JAGHUS010000188.1 GCA_018064685.1 Bacteroidales bacterium
ATGGCAAACTTAAGATTTCAAGTAGTAGCAGAGGCGTTCAAGAAACAGCCTCTCGACGTTCCTACACCTAAGGAACGTCCTTCGGAGTTTTTCGCAAAGTACGTCTTCAACAAGCAGAAGATGTATAAGTATCTCGAGAAGAAGGTGTACGACAAGATGCTTGACGTCATCGACAACGGTGCCCCACTCGATCGTGCCACAGCCGACAAGGTGGCTGAAGGTATGAAGAAGTGGGCTATGGAACTTGGTGTGACACACTGTACGCACTGGTTTCAGCCTCTCACCGACACTACGGCTGAGAAGCACGACGCATTCGTTGAGCACGATGGCAAGGGCGGTATGATAGAGGAGTTTGAAGGTAAGTCGCTCGTACAGCAGGAACCTGACGCTTCTTCGTTCCCTTCGGGCGGCATACGTTCCACATTCGAGGCACGTGGTTACTCGGCTTGGGACCCTACTTCACCTGTCTTCGTCATCGGCGACACGCTGATGATACCTACCGTTTTCATTTCATACACAGGCGAAGCACTCGACTACAAGACTCCTCTCCTCAAGTCGCTGCATGCCCTCGACAAGGCTGCCACTGCCGTTGTGCAGTACTTCAACCCTGAGGTGAAGAGCGTTCGCACCAATCTTGGTTGGGAACAGGAGTACTTCCTCGTGGATGGCGGACTCTATTCGGCACGTCCTGACCTGCTGCTTACAGGCCGAACACTCATGGGACACTCTTCGGCTAAGGACCAGCAGATGGACGACCACTACTTCGGTGCCATACCGGAGCGCGTCGCTGCATTCATGAAGGACCTCGAGATACAGGCTCTCGAACTCGGCATACCTTGCAAGACACGCCACAACGAGGTGGCTCCTAATCAGTTTGAGCTCGCTCCTATCTTCGAGGAGTGCAACCTCGCCATCGACCACAACATGCTCATCATGTCGCTTATGAAGAAGGTTGCACGCAAGCACGGTTTCCGTTGTCTGCTTCACGAGAAGCCTTTCGATGGCGTCAATGGTTCGGGCAAGCACAACAACTGGTCGCTCAGCACCGACACAGGCATCCTGCTCCACGGTCCTGCCAAGGATGAAGAGGGCAACCTGCGCTTCATCACCTTCGTCGTTGAGACGCTCATGGGCGTGTATAAGCATAACGGACTGCTCAAGGCGAGCATCATGAGTGCTACCAATGCACATCGTCTTGGTGGCAACGAGGCTCCTCCTGCTATCGTTTCGTCGTTCCTCGGCCGACAGCTTACCGACATCCTCAACCATCTTGAGACCAGTGCCGACGACACTATCGACATAGCAGGCAAGGCAGGACTGAAGCTCGACATACCTTCCATACCGGAACTGCTCATCGACAACACCGACCGCAACCGCACTTCGCCATTCGCATTCACCGGCAACCGCTTCGAGTTCCGTGCTCCTGGCAGTGAGGCTAACTGTGCTTCGGCTATGATAGCCCTCAACTCTGCCGTTGCCGAGGCTCTCGTTTCGTTCAAGGAACGTGTGGATGCCCTCGTGGCTGGCGGCAAGGATCTGCATGCTGCCATCATCTCCGTACTCAAGGACGACATCAAGGCATGCAAGCCTGTGCGCTTCGACGGCAATGGTTACTCTGAGGAATGGGTGGCAGAGGCTGCCAAGCGTGGTCTCGACGTGGAGCGTTCGTGCCCGCTTATCTTCGACCGTTACCTCGACAAGGAGTCGGTTGAGATGTTCGAAAAGCTGAACATCATGACAGAGAAGGAGCTCGAGGCACGCAACGAGATCAAGTGGGAGACCTACACGAAGAAGGTTCAGATAGAAGCTCGCGTGTTCGGCGACCTGTCTGTCAACCACATCATCCCACAGGTAGTGGCTTATCAGACCAAACTTGCTGAGAATGTTGCAGCCCTCAAGGCTATCCTTCCTGATGAGGAATACCGTCAGGTGGCAGCAAGCAACCTCGCACTTATCTCCGAGATATCACAGCGTGTGAAGGCTATAGAGGACGGCTGCGACAATCTCATCGCTGCCCGCAAGGTTGCCAACCGCATAGATAGCGAGCGCGAGAAGGCAATAGCCTACCACGACACCGTCGCTCCACTCATGGAGCAGATCCGCACCGAGATAGACAAGCTCGAATCAAAGGTTGACGACGAGGTATGGACACTGCCTAAGTATCGCGAACTGCTGTTCCTGAGATAAAGACGAAAAAAGAGCCCCACCAAACCTCCATAGGCGTAGGTTTGGTGGGGCTTCTTGGTGGCTCCCTTCTCCCTCCCTACAGGGAGGGCCGGGGTGGGTCTCTTTAATCCCTTCTTCCCCCGAAGATGCGAAGGAGGTAAAGGAAGAGGTTGATGAAGTCGAGGTAGAGAGTCAGCGAACCGAGGAGTGCGAGTTTCTGTGCACCCTCATCAGCACTGTCGCGTGTCATGAGCATCATCTTTATCTTCTGAGAGTCGTATGCTGTGAGACCTACGAAGATAAGTACACCGACGTAGCTTACTATCATCTGCAGACCCGACGAACCTACGAACATATTGACAAACGTAGCAATGACGAGTCCGATGAGTGCCATGAAGAGATACTTACCCATCGTGGTGAGGTCCTTCTTCGTGGTGTAACCTATCAATGCCATAGCACCGAACGTGCCTGCGGTGATGAAGAACACCGAACCGATGCTTTCCATCGTGTAGAGCAGGAAGATGCTCGACAGTGTTGCGCCGTTGATAACGCTGTAGGCAATGAACATAAGCGTTGCAGCTGTGAGGCTGATACGGTTTATCATGCCCGAGATGCCAAACACGAGTGCTAACTCTGCGATGATCATTCCCCAGAACACCATGCGGTTGGTGAACAGCAGTTCGAGGAAATATGGCGATGAAGCCACACCGTATGCTGTGATACCAGTGATGACCATAGCCAGTGCCATCCATGTATATACCTTACGCATCAGTACGGGGAACGATACCGAAGGTGCATAACTGCGCATGTAGCGGCCTTCTGCCTCGTTAACCATGCGATCAAAATCTTTGTAATCCATTCTTTTCTCCTTTTTTTATATATTCAACTTTAATTGCATCCCTTCTCCCTCCCCTCTTCGGGGAAGTCCGATATTGAGTATATCGGAGTATGTGGAAGTTGGGTGGGGCCTTATTTCTTCTTTGTCGTCACCTTCTTGGCTGTTGATGTAGTGCTGGTCTTTGTTGTAGCCTTCACCGGTGGGGTGTAGTACTTCAAAGCCTCAGGCATAGCCTTCTGCAGGTTGGCGATACGATTGGCATCGCTTGGGTGATCGCTGAAGAGTTCGTTTGGTTTCTTCGTTGCCGATGCTGCCATACGCTCCCAGAATGGGATGGCTGCCTGTGGATCGTAACCTGCCATGGCTGCAAAGATGAGTCCGATGTAGTCTGCCTCAGTCTCATTATCACGCGAATACTTCAGGTTTGCGAAGTTGAAACCAGCAGAAGCGAGTGTGGTTGCGATAGCAGCAGCGTTGCCACCAACCGACTTATTGAGTATGCCACCCACGATCTGGGCACCGTAAGCCTGACGCATCTGTGTTGACATCTGCTCGGCAGAGTGCTTTGCCACTGCGTGTGCTATCTCGTGACCAAGCACGATAGCGAGCGATGCCTCGTCCTTTGTCACAGGGAGTATGCCCTCATACACCACAATCTTACCGCCAGGCATACAGAAAGCGTTCACCTGATCGCTCTTCACGAGGTTGAATTCCCACTCGTAATACTGCAGATCGTTAGCCATACCATTATTCTTGAGGTAGGTCTCCACGGCAGTTGCAAGTTTCTGACCTACGTTCTTCACCATGGCAGTCTTGGTCTTGTCGGTAGAGATGGTTGACTTACCGAGCACTTCAGAGTACTGTTGCTTAGAGAGGCTCAGCACCTGAGCGTCGTCAACGAGCAGACGGTGTGTACGTCCGGTTACAGGAACTGTGGATGTAGTACCACAAGCAGTCATCAGCAATGCAGCGAGGATGACAAATAGGATATTTCTTTTCATGATGTTATGTAATTTTAATTTCAGTGCAAAGTTACACAATATTTGTTTATTATCAAACAATTTAAAAAGTTTTATGATTATTTCTCATAACGGCCCCTACTATACGGTCATTCCTGAATTCGTCTTTTTGCAGTGCCACATCCTCATACCCCAATGACTCAAGCAACTGCACGGTCTCCTTGCCGTATGCGCTGTTTATCTCAAAACGCAAGTGTCCACCAGGCTTCAAGGCATGCAGTCCGTACTCCGCAATCCTGCGATAGAACAGCAGCGGATCATCATCCGGCACGAAGAGAGCCAAGTGCGGTTCGTAGTCGAGCACGTTCTTCTCCATCTCCGCCACCTCCTTATTACATATATAAGGCGGATTTGACACTATCACGTCCCACTTCTCCACGTCATCCTCGGGAGCATTCAGGGCATCCTGCTTCACAAACTCAACCTTCGCACCCATCATCCCGGCATTACCTGCGGCTATGGCAAGGGCATCATCAGATATATCCCACGCCGTAACCTTTGCCTCAGGATAGTCAAGAGCCACGGTGATGGCAATACATCCCGACCCGCATCCTATGTCAAGAACAGTCGGACGGTCGCCTACCCTACCCTCGCCGATACTCTCATTTGCCGACACACCTGTCTTATCAAACAGATTCTTTGTCAGCATCTCAGTCTCAGGGCGCGGTATCAGCACACCTTCCTCCACATGAAACGTCCTTTCACCGAACCATGCCTTTCCCGTGACATACTGCACCGGTCTGCCTTTCTCCAGTTCGGCAACCATCCCTTCGAGCCTTTCACGCTCCGAAGCATCCATCCGTTCCAAAGCACCAAGGCACACATCCACCCAGGAAAGACCGAAAGCATCCTCAAGGAGCATCCTCAGAATGCTCCTCGCCTCATTCATGTCGTAAACCGTTTGCAATCTCGCAAGGTATTCTTTCATATTGCCTTTATTCCTTCATGGTGTCTTTTCGCCACCATTACTGCTTTGCAAAATTACGAATAAATTCCTAATCCGCCAAATTATTCTAAAGCAATTTTCTCTCAGCAGTACACCAATGATCGAAGCGTGAACGGCGCAAAGCGGAGTCCGTTACATTCACGATTATTTTCGTTAAGCGAAAGCGTAAATCTCCGTGTGGTCATCACGTATATTACTGCCAAACTTATAGCATAGAAGTCATATACAATGGCAGATAGACAATACCACCATCAATTTTCAGATCGCCACTGTGGATGACGTATGATGTTTGCAAATAAGCCTTGAATTTTTCGCGAAATTTATCCAACGAAGATGTAGTATAACGTTGAGAGGATTTGACTTCCACCGGGCAGATATTATGTTTACTGGTGATAGCAGCCTTACGAATCAGAAAGTCAATTTCCATTCGCTCCGAAGCATCTTCTTTGTCGGGATTAGTGTAGTAATAGAGTTTCTTGTCCCTTGCCGTCAGCATCTGGGCGACAAGGTTCTCCACCATCATACCTTTGTTGAACTCCAACTTCCCCAACATCAGTTTGCGGTAAAGTTCCTGCATGCCATCCCTGCCTTCGCTGAAGGCGTGAGACAGCAGCAGGCCAGTATCATTCAGGTACAGTTTGAACTTGGAATAATCTACGTTCATCTTCAAACCTATATTCGGTTCCGTAGAATTGTAGCAAGGATTCACCACACGTGCCTCATTCAGCCAGAAGAGTGCAAGTTCATAGTCGCGGGTGCGAGCACCTTTCTTAACAGAACCAATACGGAAACGCTTCTCCTTTCGTTGCAACTCCCCAGGAATGGTGTCCCAGATACGCACCACTTTCTCCGCCTGACTGTCAGCATAGTTATAGATATCCTGACGGTACAGGTCAAGAATACGGCGCTTTGTCTTATCTACCCGGTCAAAATCCTCTGTACCAATGTATTCAAGTATTGCCTGCGGCATTCCTCCTACAATCATATAGAGACGCAGCAGGTTCATCATCTTACGGTGAAGAGCCTGTCCTAACGGCATCTGCCGCTCAAAACACTCGCGAGCGAATTCCATTATGTCGCCTTCGTCCAGTGCCCATAGGAACTCTTCAAAGTCCATCGGGTACATATCTATCCTGCGTTCCTCGCTGGGGATGAGTATGTCTTTCGTATTCTTATGGATGCTGACGAGCGATCCTGTCTCTATATAGTCGTATGTGTGGTTCGCCACTAGTTCTTTCACAGCTTCTCGTGCACGAGGGTATTTCTGTACCTCATCAAAGATTACGAGCGACTCCCTCGGATAGAGTTTCACGCCCAGTTGCAGCGAAAGCAGACGGAAAAGCATCTTCTCGTCCGTGAGGTAGTTGTCGAAAATTTCCTTGACCTCCTTGGACACCTTCGAGAAGTCAATCAGCATGTACGAGCGGTACTCATTCCGGGCAAACTCCTCCACTATGTAGCTCTTGCCAATACGCCTTGCTCCTTCGATCAAGAGAGCTTCCTTTGTGGAATACTTCTGCTTCCACTCCTTTAATTCGCTATAAATCTTACGTTTCATATCTTTGCGTACACCAAATTAAGGTTATCTAAATACGTATTTTACACCAAATCGAGATTAACGAAGTATATAATTATACACCAAATCACGCGAATTCGATGATGCAAAGGTAGCAATAAACTTTTGAACATGCAAGAGTTTGGGCTAAACTTTATCGTTTTTTATTGTTTTTATGTATATAGTAATTCAAAATCAACAAAATTCTTCTGAATTCCGTTACTCTAATCCTTATTAATTCATTGATAATCTATATAATACAATTCTCTAATTCTTGACCTTGCCCAAAAACAGGAAGAAAAATTACGAAATAAACTTTACACCCTAGTCTTTTTTACCTCTTCCGAACCACTTTTCTGACCACTTTCCGACCACTTCTTACTCCATATAGGCAAAACGCGTAGCAACTAACGTACTGAATATCAACCGAAATCAAATCTCTCCAACCACTTTACCACTTTAGTAATGGTTTTCCCGAACTGGAGTAATTCATTGCATTCTTTTTGCTTCAATTCTTCGTCTGCTCAATTATAGGCATGGTGTCAAATGGCAACAATCCGTACATCACATCGCAATCCTCGCAAACCATGCAGTTATCTCCATCAAACAGGTCAAGTTGCCCCGATGATTCCAATGTCTTGAAGTCAACGATGTGACGCTTCAAGTCAGCTTTCACGCCAATGTTGTCAAGTTCCTCACGTCTTGCCTTGCTCATCTGGCAGAACTCTTCAGATTGCTCTATGCCGGCAAATCGGCGATCGCACAGACAAGCAGCAATGCCTGTCGTTGAACTTCCGCTGAATGGGTCAAGAATCCAGTCGCCTTCGTCTGTCGAAGCAAGGATGATGCGCGTCAATACCGACAGAGGCTTCTGCGTAGGATGCTTGCCACACGACTTCTCCCAACGACCGATGGCTGGCAGTCGCCACACGTCTGTCATCTGCTTGTCATCGTTCAGCTTCTTCATCAGCTCATAGTTGTACTTATGAGCCACCTTCTCGCACTTCCTTGCCCAGATGATGAACTCGGTTGAGTAGGTGAAGAAACGGCACGAGATGTTGACGGGTGGATTAGTCTTCTGCCACGTTATCACATTCAGAATCTTGTAGTCAAGTTCCGTGAGGCAGTTAGCCACGGAGAAGATGTTGTGGTACGTTCCCGAAATCCAGATAGTGCCATTGTCCTTCAGTTTGTCGCGACACAATCTGAGCCACTCCATGTTGAACTCCTTCATTTCCTCAGGAGTCTTGCCCTTGTCCCATTCGCCTTTATCCACGCACACCACCTTTCCGCTCTGCAGGCTTATGCCACCATTGCTGAGGAAGTAAGGAGGATCGGCAAATATCATGTCGAACTTGAAGCTAAAATCTTTTAGCAACTGAAATGTATCTCCATGAGCAAGAAGGAAATCGTTATTCTGTGATTTGTAATATGTTTCTATCATTACATCTCTTGTTTTATTTCTTCAAGAAACTCTGGTAAGGTTGTGAAGTTGTACATACGAGGAATATCGTTGTAGGCTTCTGCAAGCTTGTTCTTTGCACTATTTCATCCTTCACCATCAGTAATCCAAACGAACTCATAACCTTCCACGCAATTTACTATAGGAGCAAGTTCGCGGTAAGCACGAGCAACTTCATTCAGCTTGGA
>JAGHUS010000140.1 GCA_018064685.1 Bacteroidales bacterium
TTGTGACTGAAAAACAGCTTCAAAATAGCCAATAAGATAAAGTAAAGGCGTGCCAAGTTATAAAACATTTTATACCAAGTTATTTTTTAATCATCACTTAAGATTAATAATGTTAGGAAAACCCTCGGCACACGCCATACGCAGTGTCGGGGGCTTTTCTGTTCCTAATGCCATATTACGATGCATTTTCGGCACGTTTCACGCACAAATGTGCAATTATTTGCCCTAGAATTTGGCAGATTGCACGTTTTGCCTTACCTTTGTGCAGTTTTTAAGTGGTAACAATAACTGTTTTAATCATTACATCAACATGGGTTACAATTTATTGAAAGGTAAAAGAGGTGTTATTTTTGGTGCGCTGAACGAGCAGTCGATTGCTTGGAAGGTAGCAGTGAAGGCTGTTGAAGAGGGCGCCACCATCACATTGTCAAATACCGCGATGGCTATTCGCATGGGACAGGTCAGCGACTTGGCCAAGCAGCTGAACTGCGAGGTTATTCCCGCCGATGCCACCAGCTACGAGGATATGGAGAACGTCTTTGCACGTTCACAGGAGATACTGGGCGGACAGATCGACTTCGTGCTGCATTCTATCGGCATGAGTCCCAACGTGCGCAAGAAGCGTACCTACGACGATTTGGACTATAAGTTCCTGAGCCAGACACTCGACATCAGTGCCGTATCGTTCCACAAGATGATTCAGGCTGCCAAGAAGCAGAATGCCATTGCCGAGTACGGCAGCATCGTGGCACTGACCTATATGGCAGCTCAGCGCACCATGTTCGGCTACAACGACATGGCCGATGCCAAGGCTCTGCTCGAGAGCATCGCACGCAGCTTCGGCTACATCTACGGTCGCGAGCATCACGTACGTGTCAACACCATCTCGCAGTCACCCACTATGACCACTGCCGGAAGTGGTGTGAAGGGCATCGACCGTCTGTTCGACTTCGCCAACCGCATGTCGCCCCTGGGCAATGCCACAGCCGACGAGTGTGCCGACTACTGTATGGTTATGTTCTCCGACCTCACCCGCAAGGTTACCATGCAGAACCTCTTCCACGATGGCGGTTTCAGCAGCATGGGTATGAGCCTCCGTGCCATGGCCACCTACGAGAAGGGGCTCGAGGAGTACATGGACGAGAACGGTAACATCATTTACGGATAACCTGATACCGACTTACTTATCAGCCGACTCGCTGCCACCTAGGCAGCGAGTTTTTTATTTTTTTGTGGAAACACTTTGTCATTACAAGTTTTCTTGTTAATTTTGCAAAAACCTTAATGACAACGAACTATGACAAAGAGCCTTTTCCCTCGCGAGACATACATCAACCGCCGTAACCAACTCAAGCAAATGGTAGGCAGCGGACTGCTGCTTTTCATCGGCAACGACGAGAGTGCCATGAACTATGCCGGCAACACCTATGCATTCCGTCAGGACAGCACCTTCCTATACTATTTCGGCAGCGATTATGCCGGAGCCTGTGCCATCATCGACATAGACGAGGGTCGCGAGATAATCTTTGCCGACGAACTCACCATCGACGACATCGTATGGATGGGCTCCCTGCCCAGTGTGGTGGAGCGAAGCGAGTGGGTAGGCATCAGCCAGACGGCTCCACGCCAGCAGCTAGCCACCTACATACAGCGTGCTATGGCCAAAGGGCAGACCATACGTCATCTCCCACCCTATCGTCCCGAACATCGCATTCTGCTCAGCGAACTCGGCCTCATCGGCAGTACTGACAACGAAGAGGCTAACCTTTTGATGCTCAAGGCTGTGGTAGATATGCGCAACCACAAATCGGCCGAGGAGATCGAGCAGATCGAGATAGCCGTCGACCGTACCATCGACATGCACGTACGGGCAATGCAGGTGGTGCGCCCAGGCATACTCGAGAGCGAGGTGGCAAGCGAGGTGGCACGTGTGGGACTGGCAGGAGGAACAGAGATGTCGTTCCCCATCATCAGCACCATCAACGGGCACACACTGCACAACTACGACCGCAGTCACGTGATGCACGAAGGCCAGATGTTCCTGCTCGATGCAGGAGCCGAGAGTCCTCTGCACTATGCTGGCGACCTCTCGTCTACCATTCCCGTTGGCGACCATTTCACTTCGCAGCAGAAGCTTATCTTCGACATCCTACTCAAGGCGCATCGCGATGCCACCAACGCCTTGCGTCCTGGCATCAACTTCCGCGAGATACACCACCTTGCTGCCCGTGGCATCTGCGAGGGACTCAAGGGTTTAGGCCTTGTCAAGGGCGATCCCGAAGAGGCAGCACGAACAGGTGCCTATGCCATGTTCTTCCCTTGCGGAGTGGGACACATGATGGGTCTTGACGTACACGACATGGAGAATCTGGGCGAGGTATGGGTAGGCTATGACGGCCAACCCAAGAGCACACAGTTCGGCTTCAAGAGCCTCCGTCTGGCACGACCTCTCGAACCAGGCTTCGTCTTCACCATCGAACCAGGCATCTACTTCATCCCCGAGCTCATCGACCTCTGGCAGAGCGAGCATCGCTTTGCCGACTTCCTCGACTACAACGAGATAAACAAATGGCGCCACTTTACCGGATTGCGCAACGAGGAAGACTGGCTCATCACCCCCGACGGAGCACGTCGTCTAGGTCATAAGGTGAAGCCCATGACCACCGACGAGGTCGAGGCAGCCAAGCACAGTTTCTCATAAAATGCGACGAGGGAAGTGAGAGTTTCGCAATTGGGAACTTGTCCTTGAGCAGGTCATAGACTATCTTTATCATTCCCTCAACGGACTTCGTCTCCTTCGTTACCACAAGGCGACAATCAGGATAGGCCGTTGCCCACTCCGTCTTGAAAGCTTCGCCCTTCATGGTGTTCAACTTATGACCGGTCTTTTATGCCTTGCTTCTCATACACTCCGAGAATGGCAGGAAGCAACGGATCGTCATCGTAGCGGAGCGTATCGTTATCGTTATCAAAGGCTTTGATTGTTTTTGGAACATCCTCAGAGCCCCCTTCTTATTTGATTCTTGCACCGTTCGTATCGTAGAGCTTGTCGTCCAGCTGAATCACAACATGCTGTCCCTGGATGCGTTTGACGGGGGTGGCAGGAACGGTGTTGGAATTAGTGCCATTTATGCCAGTCGTTGACACCACACGATAGGGGTACTCGGCACGGGTGGCTTCGTCCGTATTGGGTTCGCAGACGCTTCCTTCTGCCAGATACTTGTCTTCCACCGGCACGCTGAAGAGGCCTGAACGGCAAATGATGGAACTCCTGAAGTCGATATATGTCCGGAATAACTGCGTAGCCTTGATACGGACGCCATCCAACTCCAGCGTAGCGCCATTATCCATGACGAAGCAAGCGCCGTCATTGGGCTTATTGATTGTTACATCATGCAGTTTCAGATGACCGCCATACATGACGAATAAACTGCTGTATTCCCACTCATCACCTCCTTCAATCCTGATGCTCTCAAGTTCTACATTTGCATCTTTTTCCTCAAAATACATTCCATAAGGAATGTAGATGCTGCCCGTTCCTTGCGAATCAGTGATTCTAGGGAAATAGAGTTTACTCCCTTCTTCTCCTTCTGTTGTATAATAATAATAGTCATTCAACAATTGCAACTGGTGGCCGTTGAGGTCAAGGCAAGAGGTGACGGACGGTTGGGGTCTGTCGTCTTTCCCATGTAGTTCACTGCTGTTACTCTCATTGGTGAGGATGAATTCTTCCAGCATCTTTACTGGCACACCGTCTGCAATGGCGGCAATGTCCAGTGCCTCGCTCATTGTTATGCACTCACGGTCGCCGATGCTGAACTTCACGTCCTCGTCTGCCTCGTTCATGGGCACAAGTCCCAGCCACATGTAGCTCCACGGTTGATTACCACCTATTTCATCGAGGGTATAGTATCCATCACTGTTCCCACCCCATCCATAGTTGACATGAAGATAATGCTTATCGGTATATCCATCAATCACGAATACATGCATGAAACCCGCAGGCAGAGTGGCATGATAGAGTATGGGATGTCCCTTGTCGAGTTCCTCTTCTATCATTCCCAACCACTCCTCGTCAGTCCAACGGGTATAGCACTCATTCTCGTAATCCCATTCCTTGAAATCGCGCAGCACTTTCCTGTCGAGATGGTAGCCGAAGTGACGCGTCAGTGCGGGAAACCAATAACGAATATAGGCATCGGTGCAATAGGTGTCATAGTCGGCATTGATGGCAGCACTGATGTCTGCACCTATGGTGGCCGCATCATTCTTCAGAGCGGAGGTGGCTGTGTTCCAATCTGCGGGTTGTGTGGGCAGGTTCCAGTTGTACTGATGTTCCTCCAAATTGCGTGCCTTGACGGCTAGGCCATGCAGGGGTGTAGTGTAGGCCGCCGTAGTGCCGTACCCATGTTCAGGATATTCATAGTACTTCATGATGATTGCCATGGCTGTGGCCTCACACCCTATAATGGTGTATTGCCCATTATACCTGGGACATTGCAGATAAAAGGGTGAACCTTGTCCCCACTTGGCCGTGTTGAGCAACACTTTAACTTTTCCCACATTCTGTCCCCAACAAACGGCAGACAGACAACATGTCATAAAAAAAACAGACCAAAACTTTTTCATTCGAATACATTTGTTTGCGAGAGCATCTAATCCCTCATTGTTAAAAAATCATGAGTTAAGACAAAGACATTACTTCCTTATATAATCGAGTATCTGCTGTGCATGAATCTTGGTCTTTATCTCCTTGGGAGTAAAGATCTTTTCGATGATGCCTTCCTCGTTTACGAGATACGTTGTACGGAGGATGCCAATAGTTCTGCGACCGCATGCCACCTTCTCGCCCCAGCAACCCAGTTCCTGCAGCAGAGTTGTTTCTGTGTCAGCAATCAGTGGGAACTCAAGCCCTTGAGCATCGGAAAACTTCTTCTGCAATGCCTGCTTGTCCTTGCTCACACCGATAATCTCATAGCCGGCAGCAGCCAGCTCTTCCTTATGTGCTTGCAGCGAACAAGCCTCAGCGGTACAGCCACTCGTGTTTGCTTTAGGGTAGCTGTAAAGCACCAACTTGCGACCACGATAGTCGCTGCTTTTTATCTCACGTCCGTCCTGGTCAATGCCCAGGACCTCAGGAATTCTATCACCTATGTTCATAATAATTAGTTATTTATAATTTTCAAATATTTTCAGTTCGCCATGAGTCGGCATCACTCAAATAACCGCCTATAGTATTCCGCCTTCTTCTCCAATTTCATCGGATACGCCCTCGAACTACTCGGCATCCTCCACCATTCTATTTCTCGCCCCTTCAAGGGAAGTTGGAGGGGTCGATACTCTCCCACTTTCGGAATCTTCACCTCTATCCCTTTCTTCGCAAAATACGCTTGTAATTCCTCACACGCCTTTCCACCGGTAGTGACGATAGTCCTACACTCCGGCATCTGTTCAAGGAGTTTGAACACATCCGTACCCTCGACAATCTACAGGAAGTTGTCGTCCGCATTATCCTTCAAACGACATACCTTCCGAGCTGTATCAAACAGCGCAATCCCCTTCTCCTGACAGAACTCCACAATCCGCTCCTTATCAAACCGCTTTGGCTTATCTATGCCCCCTTTAAGGGGGTTGGGGGTCTTTCCTTTAAGGGGGTTGGGGGTCTCAAAATACGCCTTATCCCCAAAATGTATCACTCCCATTATCCTCCAGAAGTCATTGATCCAGTTCGGGTAAAAGAACTCCATACTCCATCTCGCTTTAGGTGGAGGGAAACTGCCAAGCAACAGCATCTTGGCATTCTCAGGTAAAAACGGTTCTAATGGATGTTCTTCTATTGTCATAATCTGTTTTTATTTTGCAAAAATACAACTTTTTCCACGAATAAACAAGCACTTGCATTAATTATTTGATTCCTTTCGGTTCTTCACCAATTTAGGTGCAAAATTTGAGTGCTTGTGGCCTTCCTTGATAGATCATCTTCGCTCTTAATGTCGCTATGCCCGCCCTGTTGTACATG
>JAGHUS010000193.1 GCA_018064685.1 Bacteroidales bacterium
AGTCACAATTCTCACGTTGTAGGTACGACCAGGTTCTCTATCAGCAAGAAGGCTACGCACAAGATGAAGATTTACGGCAACATGCCGCCCATGACCTACACTCCATGGGAGTTCAGCCTGAATGTCCCTATCCATCACGAACAGCTTGACTATCAGCGCGGGGCACTGGACACACTCACCACACAGAACACCCTCTTCCTGAATGCCAATGCAAGTTACCGTTTGTTGAGAAACGAGGGAACGCACGACCTGCGAGCCAGTGTCAGCTTTGACCAACGAAGCGTCGAGCTGCTCAACTGCCTCGGTTGGCGTGACGACAGCCAGCCCCTCATCGTACGACAGGGCAATCCGGACCTCAAGCACTACGCCGCAACCAAGGTCTCAGCCGATTACTACAACCACAACGGCCATGGCCATCAGCAATCCTTCCACCTCGGCACAAACTTCACCTACGACCATCGCAACGTGGCACAGTCCGTACAGTATGCACCCACAACAGGTATCTACACCTACAAGCCCATGAATGTCAGCGGAGCCTACCTGCTCAATGGCAACTTCGACTTCAGCCGTACGCTGGACAGCAAACACTACTGGAGCATACAAACGAATGCCGATGCCAGCCTGCATCACAGCGTCGATCACGCTATGCTTTCAGGCGAAACCCAGAGTCACGAGAACATTGTCAACACCCTTGCCCTGCATGACAATGCCTACATTCAGTACGACCACAACAAACTCAATCTTCGTGCTACGGGCGACATCCGCTGGCGACACAGCGAGGGCGAGATGCTCGACTTCGACGTACTCAATGCCTTCGACTACCAGTATGGTCTCTCTGGTCGTTACACCTTGCCTCGTCTCAACACCACCCTCTCTCTGGACGGAAACATGTTCAGCCGCCGTGGCTATGGCAGCAGCGACCTCAACACCGACGACTTCGTGCTCAACGCCTCCCTCAGCCAGCCCTTCCTGAAGGGCAAGCTCATCGCCCGCATCGAAGCATTCGACCTTCTGCACCAGCTCTCCAATACTCAGTATGCCGTCAATGCCCAAGGGCGCACCATCACCTGGTACCGCTCCCTGCCACACTACGCCATGCTGCACCTGGTGTACCATTGGAACAAGAACCCGAAGAAGAAATGACAGATTTTTGAGAATATATTTTGCCGGTTCGGGGAATAGTTATATCTTTGCAAAAGATAAATAAAGATGGCATGACATACTTTAATCAGTTTCATAAGGAAAGCGTAGAACGATGCTTGAGAAAAATTGCCCAATCGAAATCTTTGCAAATAAATTGCAAGGAAGAATCGCAGAAAGCACAGGAGATGCACCGACGAATAGCACGGCTCTATCCCGCATAGAAACCATAGCTGCTGAAGGCATTGCCCGAGAAGAAGGGATGTGGGTTCCCTTCTCCGAAGTATCCTCTCTTGGAACACCATTTCCAAGTGGTGTAGAGAATGATGTTTACCTAAATCCTGATGGCAATGTTATTTATAAGGTAAACAACCTCATGACCAGCAAAACGATCACTGCACTGCTTGACAGGTTGACAATTCACAACTCCATTTTTCCACAGACTTTCTACAGGCTGCATGGCTTTACGGGGTTTGGAAGCGGAAGCATATACCCCATATTGGTTCAGGATTTTGTACCCAACGAACGAGAAGCCACGCCAATAGAGATAGACACATACATGGCAGCTTTAGGGTTTACCAAAACAGCAGAAGCCACCTACGACAATGGGCAGATTGAAGTGTCTGACCTTCGCCCGCGAAATGTGCTACGTGACACGGACGGCGACTTGTTCGTAGTAGATGCAGAGTTTAGAAGGATATGAAGCTGACAGATAAGATTCATCCCTATTTGACAGGAAACCGGCATCTGCAATTTGTATTGTTATGAAACATATCAGCAACATATTCTCAGCCCTGCTACTGGCCATACTCTTTGTAGCTTGCAGTGGGCAAAAGGAGCAGTCGGGAAAGGACGGCTTTAACATCGTAGGTGTCTGGCAACTCGTACAGGAGGAATGGATCAACGGAGATGTCATTACAGAGGGCTTCGAGCACTACAAGATTTGCTATGACGATCAGACATTCCTGGATCTCAGGTGTCACCCCGAAGACGATGACGACTTCTTTTGTGCCGTCAATGGCGGGCAGTATTTCCTGCAAGATTCTGTCTATCAGCAGGTCGGGGCTGATTGGAGCGGTCGGTTGGTAAATGATACCATCATGAAGGTGTCTTATCCCGACAAGACACAGACATGGAAAGCTTACCTTGGCATCAGCGCCACCACGATGGCGGACCTGAAGGAGGAGACCCAGGGCATCCAATACATCAACGAGAAAGGTCATCCCCTTGTGCACTTCTTCTCTCTTGCCAAGAAGAGAGCCGAAGCAGAAAGGAAATACTACTATGCCGGTGCAGCCGTACTGATACTGGGCATACTGGCAGCCGTGGGCTATGCCCTGCATTCCAGACGACGCAGAAGACATGTGGAGCGCCTGTTGGCGCAATTCAAAGTGGAGCGTCAGTGGGACACGGATGAGGACAAGAAGCAGCGCGAGGCCAACGAGATGCGCTTCCTGCAATCTGACTTTTACCAGCAACTGCGCCACAAGGCAGAAACGGACAAGGCCATGAAGCAAAGCGACTGGGACGAACTGGAGGCGCATGTGGCCAAGCTGGCACCCGACTTCCAACAGAAGCTCACCGCACTCCATCAGCTCTCATTGCAGGAACTTCGCGTATGCCTGCTACTCAAGATTCACCTCTCACCGGCAGAGATAGCCACGCTCACCTGCAAGACGCAGAGTGCCATCACGCTGACTCGAAGCCGCCTGTACAAGAAAGTTTTCAACAAGAAAGGAAGCGCAAAGGATTGGGACGACTTCATAATTCACAATTTATAATTCACAATTCACAATTGATTTCGTCGAACTCTTCGACCTCCATAATTCCAACCCAGAATGTCTCTCCCTTTAGGGAAGTCGGAGTGACTGAATGTCACTACGAGTATGTGTCAAGTTAGAGGGGTTCGCTATTCATAATCAAAAAGTTAACAAAGATTTGTAAAGTCTTTGTAAAGTCCGTTTCTTGTAGAGGCAAGCACTTGTAAAGTCTTTGTAAAGTCAGATCTTTCCTCGTATCATATTTGTGATGTACTTTTGCTTTCGAAAATTCATCAAAGCAAAAATACATTTATGAAACGAGTTACTATTTTATCCCTCCTGTGCATGCTATCATGCATCCCATCTCTATGCCAGACCATTCATCTGTCCGGCAAGGTTCAGGACGGTTTTACCAAACAGTTTATCCCTGGCGTCAAGGTCTCGTTGCACAAGGCCGATAGCACGGTAGTCAATGATTCGCTGCCCCTGACATATACCATGCTTGGGGGGAACCGGGGAGGCTTTGCCATCTACACGGCAGAAGTCAAAGAGCCCATCAAGAATTATCTCATTCATGCCAGCGCCGACGGCTATAACGAGGTATGGGAAAAGATACAAGGTTCTGCTGACGCAGAGAACAACCTTGAGGTCCCCATGATTGGTATGTTAAAGGCCCGGGAACTGAAGGAGGTGAGTGTGGTGGCCACCAAGGTCAAGATGTTCTACAAGGGCGACACGCTGGTCTATGATGCCACGGCCTTCAAACTGCCCGATGGCAGTATGCTCGATGCTCTCATTGCCCAGTTGCCCGGTGTGGAACTGAAGGCAGGAGGCGAGATCTTTGTCAACGGCCGAAAGGTGAACGAACTGCTGTTGGGCTCGCGCTCGTTCATGCACGGCAACAAGAAGGTACTGATGGAGAACTTGCCCTACTATACGGTGAAGAATATCAAGGTCTATGACAAACTTTCGGATCTGGACGAGGCACTGGGACATACAGACGGGGCGAAAACCCTTGTGATGGATGTCAATCTGAAAGAAGAGTATCAGGTGGGCTACATTGCCAACGTGGAGGCTGCAGGCGGTACGGACAAGCGTTGGTTAGGGCGTGGTTTCCTGCTCGGTTTCACCGACCGATGGCGCTACACCCTGCTGGGCAACGCCAACAATGTCAACGAAAGCCAGCATATCGGGCAAAGTGGCAGCTGGTCGCCACAGCAAATGCCAGCCTCAATGACAACGACCAAGGGTGTGAAGGCAGAAGCAGACTATGCCAGCAAGGATCGCAATGTGAACAACACTACATTTGCAGAATACACCTATAGTGATGTCACAACGGATATGCATTCGCGGCGCGAGACCTTCCTCGACGGCATGACTCCACATTCTCTTTCAGAAAGCAATGCAAGATCCCAATCACACCGGATAACCCTCAGAAATGATTTCCTTTTGCGCAAACCGTATATCGATGTACAAACCGAATTGTCACACAATCATGTCAATGGTCATTCGAGATCGGATTTCCAACAGTGGAACGATACACTAACAACCCGAATGCTGACATCATCAATGGACGAGCAAACCACCATGCAAGCTTATCTAACTGCGATGACAGGCTTTGCCCTCAACAAGGGGAAGGGAGGTGAAATAATTGCAAACTTCCTTGTTAACTACTATAAGGATGATACGGAACGTGCGTCAGAGCATCGTGTTGATCAGTTATCATACTCTACTGTTGCCCGAAACTCGAATGACATCCATAACTTAAGAAGGGAGTCGAATGTGGGCTTGACCTATCGCCGCAGCTTGGGTAAGGATGGATGGAACTTGCATGCATCAACAGGTTATGCAATGTTAGACCGAAAATCACGCGATTATCTATACCATCCCGACACACTGGCCTTACCCTCGCATCTGGAGTTACTTGCATCCATGACCGATCTGAATAATTCCTACGACTACAGGTATGTACATCATAGTGAACATGTAAATATTACTCTCCTAAAATACACCAGCACACAGATTGCCCCAGGAATGAAGATGGCTCACAAATCTCTTAGTTTCGGTCTTGGAATTCCCATGATACAGCAACATCTGAACTATCACCGTAGCTCCATTGACACCTTGGCTCGTCGCAATACCGTGTATCTCAATCCAAATGCCAACTTTGAGCACAAGTTCGGCAAGAGCAAGCGCAACCAGATTAATGTGTCGGCAGGCTTCAACACCCATGAAATTGATCTGCTTCAAACCATTGCCTATCGCGATGACAGTCAGCCGCTCATCGTGAACATGGGTAATGCAAACCTGAAGCCGCGTCAGACGAGTGAATATTCATTTGTCTATGCCAATCACAACGGACCACACAAGCAGGAGGTAAGTTTCAACACAAGGCTCAACTGCAGCCATCGTGACATAGGGCAAAGTCTCAGTTACAACACGGCCACGGGTGTCTATACCTACCAGCCTATCAATGTCCATGGTGGTTATACTTGGAGCAACGGCCTCAACTACTCGCGCAACCTGGACCAGAAGAACCGCTGGTCGGTGCAGAGCAATGCCAACGCCTCGCTGCATCATAGCCTCGACCACACCATGTTTACGGGTGAGGCAGAGAGCCACCTTAATGCCGTCAACACGCTGACCGTGGGCGAAAAGGCGTATATCCAATATAACAAGGATGCGCTGAACCTCCGTGCCACGGGTAGTATCAACTGGCGACACTCCGAGGGCAAGATGGTGGACTTTGAGACCCTCGATGCTTTTGATTATCAGTACGGCCTGAATGGTTACTACACCCTTCCCAAACTGAAGACCACGCTCTCCGTGGATGCGACAATGTACAGTCGCCGTGGCTATGGCTCATCCGACCTCAATACCGACGACTTCGTGCTCAATGCCTCCCTCTCGCAATCCCTCTTCAAGGGCAAGCTCATTGCCCGTATCGAAGCCTTCGACCTCCTGCACCAGCTCTCCAATACCCAGTATGCCGTCAATGCACAGGGCCGCACCATCACCTGGTACCGTTCCCTCCCTCATTACGCCATGCTGCACCTGGTCTATCACTGGAACAAGAACCCGAAGAAATAGCCCCCCCTTTGACACATACTCGTAGTGACATTCAGTCACTTCGACTTCCCCCTTTAGGGGGAGAAAATTTGCAGAGATATTTCTCGCGAGGACAGCTTGCGATACGATTCAAAATTCTACTGCGACTCAATAGTAATGTCTCCCCCTTTAGGGGGTGGGGGGTCTTAAGAATACCGTTGCAACATCCCGTCCGTTGTCCGAGAGGATCGCGGACGGTTTACTACCCAAAAGGGTGGGTGAAAATGTCAGATGTTATTGAAAGACAGAACAAGGCTATCCTCCTCGTGCGTCAAATGGAAATCGCCCTCTCCGATAATATCCATGCCAAGCAACATATCCGTGGTGATGAGTGGAGCATCAATAGCATTTATACGATTAAAGCGTATCTCGTCATTGATCACCACATCAATCTTATAGACATTTCTCATCTGAGGACGGCCATCATAACCGGATACTTTCATAAAGTCGGTAGGGATAAGTCCAAGGCGATGTACCAAAAGTTCTGAAATCACCGTGACCGTTGCACCCGTATCCCAAAGGCAAGATTTTACCGTTGCTTGATTTTCCGTACCTTTTTTGGTTGCATAGCGCTCCACATCAATCGTACATTCAGTGGTAGGCTTGTTTATGCCCCAGGGCATTCTGTATCTGAACTTCCCCATAGTTTAGAAGGCGCAGTTTACGGTCTGTACCACATCAAGCCCTCCCGCCATGCACTTGTGCAGCAGGAAGTGACCTGCTCCAAAGTTCTTTACCCCAAAATCATAGGCTTCGGGTTCATCGGCAAAGGAATGAACGGACATGGCATCGGAAATGACAACATACATGCCCCCGAACTTGCTCACGAGTTCATCCTCATGTTTTACATAAAAGTCATAATGCGGTTGCAATGCTAATTGTGCCATAGTTTTTCTTCATTTGGATGTTCACACCGCAAAGGTAGATATTTTGTTTGGTTCTGCACAATATTTCCTTGTTAAATCTTCTAAAACATGAAAAATAAGATTTTAGGACGGTATTATTTATCAGTATAGCAGATAGATTATATACTTTTTTGTAAATTTGTTGCCATGAAGGGGAGAAGGAACTGCGGGCGGTTTACAAAGGAAAACAATCATTCATACACATACAAAAAACTAAAAAAAAGCGACATTATGAAGAATTTTGTGATTATGTTTTGCCAGTTCAGGGAATAGGCTTAACTTTGCAGCCAAATGCCCCCTGTAGAGGGCAAAATTAACATAAACATGTCCCTTATAAAGGGCAAATCGAAATATTTGGCAAAGATGGAGTCTTTATTTGAACGACATGACATTTATATGGACGATGTGCCCATGCAGCACGTCCGCAGTATGATGGAAACCATTGACTGGGAGTCACGCCTGATTCTCATCAAGGGCCCTAAAGGTGTGGGAAAGTCAACACTTCTGAAGCAGTTCGTCAAGTTGAACTATGCAGAGGGTGACCGGCATGTGCTATATTGCTCAGCCGATACGGGGTATTTCGCCAGTCATTCGCTGGTGGATGTAGCCATGCGATTCCATCAAATCGGAGGTAAACGGTTGATCATTGACGAGGTGCATAAATTCCCCAACTGGAGCCAGGAGATTAAGGAGATATACGACCTTTATAGTGACATGCGGATCATACTGAGCGGCTCCTCGCTCATTCAGCTCAACAGTGGCGAAGGCGATCTGTCACGTCGCATCATCACCTACAATATGCCTGGTCTGTCGCTCCGTGAATACATCCTGTTTGCCACGGGGCTTCAGCTGGAGAAGATTTCGCTGGATGAACTATTGGTCAATCCCACAGCATTCTGCTCGCGCATACGCAAAAACATCCGTCCACTGGAATACTTCATACAATACATCAAGGTAGGTTACTATCCTTTTTATTTTGAGAGAGAAAGAGAATACACATTAAAAGTAGAGGGAGTCATCAACCATATTGTGGAGAACGAACTGGTGAGGTTCCGGAATGTAGATTTAGGTAATACGCGCAAACTGAAGGCCTTGCTGCACGTCATATCTGAGATGGTGCCCTACGAGGTAGAGATAGCAAAGCTGTCGAGAGCTATCGGAATAAAAAGGGATACCGTGCTGAAATACATGGAATACCTCGACGAAGCACGCCTGACAACAAGGCTGTATGCCAACCTTGACACCATCACAGAGCTGCAAAAGCCTGACAAACTGTATCTTGACAACTCAAATCTTCTGTACGTCCTGTCCTCTATAACTCCACAAATCGGTACTGTCAGAGAGACTTTTTTTGCCAACCAGTTACTCTCGGCCGGACACAGAGTGGAGTATGCAGGCTACAAGAGTGGCGATTTCCGCATTGACAATCATTATGTGATTGAGGTTGGTGGAGCAGAAAAGGGTTTTGGCCAGATAGAGGGCATTGAGCATTCATACGTGGCTGCCGATGACATCGAGTCGGCTCTGGACCGGAAGATTCCACTGTGGGCCTTCGGATTCCTTTATTAGGGGGAACAGCAGGCAATTTACCAGAGAAAAACAGCCATATCCCCCATACAGCATCCCCTTGCCGGGATGCTTTTTTCATGCAGGGGGGAAAGTAGGGAATTCCGTTTTATGAGAGATGGTTGGAGAGACGAGAGGGGAGGAAATCTATTAACATCGCAAGGCAGTCAATGCATCCTTGATTGCTGATTTGTTTGCTCTTGATACAGGGATCTTTTTGTCCGAATAGAACATGTTGAGGAAGAACCGGCCACTAGCCCCTTCCATAGACTCTGCATAGTCAAGGTTTACGAGGAAACCGCGGTGACACTGCACTATGAAATCATTGCCAGAGAGATCTTCCCTCAACTGCTTGATAGTGGTGCGAATGGTTGTGCTTGTAAGTTGCTCTTTGTCGATATAACATACGTTGGCATAGTTGCCTACAGACTCCACATAGATAAAATTACGTGGATTGATGGCTACGTCCTGGCC
>JAGHUS010000095.1 GCA_018064685.1 Bacteroidales bacterium
GGGATGTGCTTCCTGACCAGTTGGATGACAAGCAACGCGAGTATAAGATTAACAATCTGCTTCGAAAACTTAGAGTAGAAGGGCTCATCGCAAATACCACAGTCGCAGGTAATAAGTCTACATGGGCGCTTGTAAACGCATAAAATTTACAAGCGCTTACAAGCGAATTACAAGCGAATTTGTGAGCATTTACATGTGAGTTTATTCGCCACAGCTCGGTACAAGCACTGAATATCAATGATATACGCAATATCCGACTCTCGCGTAAACCGATAGAAATCACAAGCGCTTACGTGAGAATTCCGTGAGCCTTACATAAAAACTGCATCACTGACGCACTAATCTTGCTGGTTTGGGAAATAGTATAGAATAAAGGATGCATCTTGAAATGCCAATTTGGTACCTCATACCGGTGAAATAGGCTTGCATAAATCAAGCAAAATTGAACCTACAGACTAAGGGTCTGGTGCTATTGTGCCAAATTTCTGCGTAAACAATGCGTAAACAAACTATTTCAGTTTGAGGTATTATTTGAGATTCAAAGAAGATAATGATTTTGTAAAGTGCTAATAATCAGCCATTCTTACAAACAAAAAAAAATCTCATGAAATAGCTCTTTGCGAGACTCATAATCTGGAGCTCCTAGGTTCAAGCCCTAGCTGGTCCGCAATACACAAGCATCTCACACCGAGGAGATTGATTCGTTTCATGAAAAATACAAGTTTCATATGTACAAGGAGTTAAAGAATATCATCTGCATGTTGATTATGGCTTGCTGCTACTCTCTTCAAGCCGAAGCACAAGTCACCGAGCGTACACGCCCTGCCGAATGGGACAACCTGGTAGTGGGAGGCCGACACATGGACCGCATCGCCACAATGCCCGAAGGCCGCATTGCCCGTGCCAACTGGGGCGCGGAGGCTGTGCGCTACCGTTTGACAGACAACGGCATAGAGCAGGATGGCATGAGTTTCTGGGGTGGCAACATACTGCAGGACGAGAAGGGACTGTACCATCTCTTCGTATGTGGATGGCCCGAGAACTCGCCCAAGGGACACATGTTCTGGCACTACTCCACCATCTTCCACGCCACCAGTGCGAAGCTGGACGGCCCCTACAAGATACAGAACAGCATAGGAAAAGGGCATAACCCCGAAGCATACAGGCTGGATGACGGGCGCATCATCGTATACTGCATCGACGGCTACTACATTGCCGACAATCCCAATGGGCCGTGGGTATTCGGTTGCTTCGACTTCGACAAGCGTGGTCATCGCATCATCGAGGGACTCAGCAACCTCACCTTCTGCCGACGTGCCGACGGTTCACGACTGATGGTGTGCCGCGGTGGCGGTGTATGGATAAGTCGCGACGGACTGAAGCCTTGGAGGCAGATCACCGCCGAGAGGGTCTACCCAAAGGTGAAGGGTGAGTTCGAGGACCCCATTGTGTGGCGAGACTCACTGCAGTATCACCTCATCGTCAACGACTGGCTTGGCCGCATAGCATGGTACGAACGCTCGCTCGACGGACTGCACTGGATAGTCGAACCGGGCGAGGCATACACCCACGCCTTCTCCCGCCACAAAGACGGCAAGGTGGAACCCTGGTTCAAATACGAGAGGGCAAAGGTGTTTCAGGACGAACATGGCCGCGTCATACAGATGAACTTCGCCGTCATCGACACACTCAAGAACGAGGATCGCCCCAACGACACCCACAGCAGCAAGAACATCTGCATCAGCATGAACAAGGGATTGCTGCTAGAAGTGCTCAACACCCAACCCATAACCGAGAAGACCAGGAAGATAGAACTGCGCATCAAGGGCGAGAAGGACTTCCGTCCCGCCGACGAAGTCGATGTCAAGAGCCTCACGTTCGGCACATACACCGAGGTGAACTACGGCCGAGGTGCAAGAGCCACGAAGTGGCGCACCGACGGCAACGACCTCATCGTCACCTTCGACGCCAAAGGCAGCGGCATCACTCCCAGCGAATGGGCTCCCAAACTCATCGGCAAGGACCGTTCCGGTCAGCTCCTCTGGGGCTATGCCCGTCTGCCCTACGTCAACTATCGCCCCGAAGTCATCTCGCCCAGTGCAGTATACGAGAAGGATGGCAAGCAATATGTGGACATAGGCAACTTCGGCCTCACAGCATCGCAGCCACAGCAAGTCGAGGTCAAGGGCAAAGACGGCAAGGCACACACCATCAGCATCCCCGCCCTACAGCCTTACGAAGAGAGGACGTTCGAGCTGTAAGAGTACGGCAACCTCTCCTTCGTCTTCCGTCGCAACGACATTGTCATGGAGAATCCCGCCATCAAACTGAAAAAAAAAATACAGCAACATAACATAAATGGGGACTAACGAACTAGCTAGCCCCCATTTTTCGTAATACACAACATCCCTAACTTCTTGCATATTTCAAGAATTCACACTACATTTGCACACCAAAACAAAAAAACAACTATGGCAACCCTAGCTATAACCTACTATTTGCAAACGGCCCACATCTATACATCCAGAACCGGGCATCCAGGCACCCACGTCTACATATGCAACTTACCCATCAAACAACTCTTGTCACTCACAGAAGACATTGAAAGCCAACATCTCAACTGGCGAAACACAATACAAGCTGCAGAACAAACTTTCGAACTATCAACCAGCATCAATGAGAAGCAAGAAGAACACGAAGCAGAAACGGCACGCATCATCAACGAAATACACGAGCGCATCACCTACCTGCAACAGAAAGGCATGAGCCTACGCACCCTGCGCCAAGCACTCTTAAAATACCAAACACCCAGCCACATCACCATCACCGCCGACTGCAGCATCATCCTCACAGACCTCAACAATCTTGAAATACCTCTCACTCCACTCTGTAAAACGATTTACTTGCTCTTTCTCCACCATCCCGAAGGAATCTTTCTCAAACAAATAGACAACTATCGCAACGAACTGATCACGCTGTACGAGAAATGTGCTCCAACCCTCAACCCCACACGCCGCATAACCCAGATAGCCTCCATCACCAACCCACTAAGCAATTCCCTTAACGAAAAAATCTCCATCATCCGCCACTGCCTCACCCAACATCTCGACGACAACCTCCTCCCCTATTACACCATAACAGGCAGAAAAAGCGAAGCATACAGCATCCACCTACCTCAC
>JAGHUS010000040.1 GCA_018064685.1 Bacteroidales bacterium
ATTCAACAACGAGTATCTCTCACCACGTCCTACATCCACATCGCTTGAGATTCCTACACAAGGTGTGGGCGAATGGTGCCATCCTGCGTTCAAACCTGAGATCAACGACAGCGTGTTCCGTGCCATGGCAAGGGACAATATATTCGTGGTTGACGGCATCAGGTTCATCACTCCACAGACTGGCAGGAACATTGTCTATACGTCATTGTGGGACAACTACCCAGCATCGGTCACCGTACCTATCAAGGCTCAGAAGGCAAGTGCTGCATATCTGCTCATGACGGGTTCCACCAACCACATGCAGACACACATCGACAACGCCCTTATCATAGCCACATACAGTGACAACACGACAGACACGCTGCACCTCCTGCCTCCTTTCAACTGGTGTCCTATCGAACAGGACTACTACGTTGACCACATGGCATTCGAGACAGTGCAGAAGCGTCCCGTACGTATTGCATTGGGTACAGGCGATGTCTCTGACGACCTTGGCGTCACCATGCGCATCAGTCCTACCGAAGTGTATGGTCGCGAGATAAAGGGCGGCGGTGCACAGATGCTCCGCATGCCTCTTAACAGCAACAAAAAGGTGAAGACCATCACCCTCACTACCCTATCAAACGATGTGGTCATCGGCATCATGGGCATAACTCTTGCAAAATAATCGTGAAAAAAACCTTCCACAAAATACTCCTCATCCTTACCGTGCTCGCAATGCTCGTTGCCTGTTCGGCAGAGAAGTTCGTTGCCGACGACGAACTGATGCTCAAGGAAGTGAAGGTGGCAAGCAGCGATGCCAACGTGAAGATATCCGAGCTTAAGGCTTACATCCGTCAGAAGCCTAACTCCAAATGGATATCTTCGCTCAAGGTACCGCTGGGAATATATGCCATGTCGGGCACCGACACCACCCGATGGATAAACCGCACACTGCAGAAGATAGGCGAACCGCCCGTCATCATCGACTCTACATTGACCATGAAGACAGCGGCAGACCTTCGTCTGGCTATGCAGAACAAGGGTTTTCTCGACACCGACATCGCAGTGGAGAGCAACGTGAAGGGAAGGAAAGCGACTCTGACCTACCGCGTTGATCCTGGTGAGCCATACATCATAAGAGGTGTGAAGCGTAACATCCTCGACGATAACATTGCCGCCATCCTCGACACCGACTACAAGAGTTCGATAGAGAAAGGACACATCTTCAGCGTCAACGAACTCAACGACGAACGCAAGAACATCACCGCATTCCTGCAGGACCGTGGTTACTACCTCTTCAACAAGGAGTTCATACAGTTTGATGTCGATTCGTCATACATCGACAAGTGCATCTACATCACCATGCACATCAACCAGTTCCGACGCAACAACAACACTCCACTGACCGCTCACCCACAGTACAGGATACGCGACATATACTATTCCGCACCTGCCGGAGAGACCTTGGGACTGCGACAGGGCGTACTCAAGCACAACACCTTCCTCACGAAGGGTATGCCGTACCGTGCCTCCGACCTTCTCTCCACCTACAACCGCTTCTCAAGGTTGCAGGCTATCAAATACACCAGCATCCGCTTTGATGAGATAGAGGACTCGCTGCTGCTCGACTGCCACATACAGCTGTCACGACAGAAGCCCCGTTCGCTGCAGTTCATGCCTGAAGGCACCAACACTGCGGGCGACTTCGGTGTGGCTGCCAGCCTCACCTTCCAGAACCGTAACCTCTTCCATGGTTCTGAGGTGCTCAACATCACAGCTCGCGGAGCCTACGAGGCAATCAACGGACTGGAGGGTTACAACGACAAGAACTACAATGAATACGGCATCGAGGCTGGCATCGCCTTCCCTCACTTTGTCTTTCCGTGGCTTTCTTCCGACTTCCGCAAGCGCACCACAGCAACAACAGAGCTGAAGGTGAGCTACAACTACCAGAACCGTCCGGAGTTCCATCGCCGACTCTTCAACGCTGCCGTCTCCTATCACTGGCAGAATCCACAGACCAAGTCGTCGTACAAGGTTGACGTGCTCGACCTCAACTACATCTCTATGCCATGGATCTCGGAGACGTTCAAGCACGATTACATCGACTCCACATCCAACCGCAACGCCATACTGCGCTACAACTACGAGAACCTCTTCATCATGAAGTTCGGTTTCGGCTACACATGGAACGGCAGGGGCAAGACTCTCCGCTTCAATGCCGAGTCGGCAGGCAACCTTCTCAATGCACTTGCCCGTCCTCTCCGTATGGATAAGAATGATAATGGTGAGTATAAATTCTTCAAGGTGGCATTCGCACAGTACGTGAAAGGCGATGTGGACTACACCCACTCCTTCCAACTCGACGACCGCAATGCCCTCGTGCTGCACGGACGTATTGGCGTGGCATATCCATACGGCAACAGTACCATCCTGCCTTTCGAGAAGCGTTACTTCTCGGGTGGCGCCAACTCACTGCGCGGATGGAGTGTGCGTTCTCTCGGTCCGGGTGCCTATAGGGGTAAGGATGGTCGCATAGACTTCATCAACCAGACGGGTGACATACGCCTTGACCTCAATGCTGAGCTCCGCACCCAGCTCTTCTGGAAGTTCCAGGGTGCAGTATTCGTTGATGCCGGCAACATCTGGACCATACGCAACTACGATGATCAGCCTGGTGGACAGTTCCTCTTCCATGAATTCTACAAGCAGTTGGCAGCCAACTATGGTTTGGGCTTGCGTCTCAACTTCGACTATTTCGTACTTCGTTTCGACATGGGCGTGAAAGCAGTCAATCCAGCCTACACCACCGACAGGGAGCACTTCCCCCTACTCCACCCCAACTTCTCCCGCGACGTAACCCTCAACTTCGCCGTAGGCATGCCGTTCTAACACATGCCACGATGCCCCCTTCAGAACGTTCTAACAAAACAACAACGAACGTATTCTCAACATAAAAATTACACTTAAAATTAATAATGTACGCGCGTGCGCACGCACGCGTCCCTTTCGCGCGCGAGAAATAAGTGTCAATGTGTCATAACTACCTGATACAAAAGCAAATAACTATTGCGCGAAGTGTCATGAAGTGTCCCTAATGTGTCATAAACACCTCAAAAGCAATGCTTTAACACCAGATTTATGCATAATTCAGGCACAAAACCTACCGAATTACATCGCTAAATCTATCGGGATTGTGTATTAAGTGGACACTTTA
>JAGHUS010000087.1 GCA_018064685.1 Bacteroidales bacterium
AGATTTCCGGCTTTAGCCGCCAAGATTTGACTTTCCCTTCGGCCGTCGAGCTGAACCTTCTCGCGCAAGCGACTTGATAATCAATCTGATCATTACAAGCGAAAGTTGAATTACTAATTCATAATTAGCTGCGCGGTCCTAAACGACCAAACGACTAATTCCTAAACGACTAATCAATAGCTGCACGATGCACCTTTCTCCCCTTTTAGGAGGGAATCTGCTAGAAAATAAATAATTATTATCAATAACAATCAAAACAAAAAGAAAATGAAAAAGTTTTTTCTGAGCGCCATTTGCGCGCTGACGCTGGGACTGATGTTCACAGCTTGTAATGACGACGAGGTTGTAGAAAATGGCAAAGCCGAAGAGCAGAAAGTGCTTGACGGTGCATTCCTCATCAACGAGGGCACAATGGGCCTGAACAATGCTTCGGTGACTTACTACGACAAGGCAAAGGGCACTGTTGTTGCCAACAGCAAGCTCAGCGCTCTGGGCGATGTCGCAAACGATGCCCTTTTGGCACAGAACAAGAAGCTCTATGTGGCTCTCTCATCATCACAGTCGTTGGCTATCGTTCAGGGCGAAAATCTCGACGACATCAACGTCAAGCAGGTTTCGCTCGAATTCCAGCCCCGCTACATGGCCGAGAAGGACGGCTACCTCTACATCAGCTGCTATGGCGGCAACATCTTGAAGTTCAACATGAACAGCGAGAAGGTTGAGAGCACGCTGAACCTTGAAGGTGGCAAGAACCTTGAAGGCGTTGCCATTCTGGGCAACAAGCTCTACGTCTGCAACAGTTACTACAAGGACGAGCAGGGCAACTACAACTACCTTGACGAGTTGATGAGCGTCAACCTCGACAACTTCACTCAGGGCGAGACCCTCAAGACCGTCCTCAACCCCAACTACCTGGCTGTTGTCAACAACCGTCTCTTCGTGCTCGGCTTTGGCGACTACTACCTGACCCCCTACACCTTGGCCGAGATGAACATGGAGACCAAGGAGGCCGTAAGCATTGCCGAGGCTACCAAGATGTGTGTTTGGGGCGACAAGATTCTCTATGCCGACAGCCAGACCGACTGGAGCAACTGGCCCGATGTCAGCTCTAACACCACCTTCGGTGCTTATGACACAAAGAAGAACGAGGTCATCAGCAACGTCTTCAAGACCATGCCTGCCAGCGTAGCCAAGGAGAGCGTATACTTCCTCCAGGCCAACCCCTCGAACGGCGAGATCATGATGGGCGTTACCGACTACAGCAACACCAGCACCATCCACCTTTTCGATGTTGAAGGCCATCACCAGAACACCTTCGACAGCAACGGTATGAACACCAACAAAGCTATCTTCCTGAAGTGATCATTTCGACAAAGATAGGACAAAACACGAGCAGGGCACAGCAGTGCTCTGCTTTTTTTTATTTTTTCCGACAAAAGACTTCGCAGTCTGCAAAAAAAACAGTATTTTTGTCTTTTGATAATATGCATGATATAAGGTCGTAATGTTGTGGGCTATAAAAATCCCCTAAACGACTAATCTCCTAAACGACTAATCCCCTAAACGACTAAACAACAAATCTCCTAAACGACTAAAGATGATGAAGAAAATCCTCGTTGCCCTATTCGCATTCAGCACATCGTTATGCACGATGGCCCAGTCCAAAGCCGACTACAACGTAGTGCCATTGCCCAAAAGCATTGACTATACCGACAGTACGCAGAGCTATACACTCAGCGACGGCTTCACCATTGCCTACCCATCTGGCAATGTTGAGGTGGCACGCAATGCCAACTTCCTGAAGACATACATCAAAGAACAGACCGGATTGGAATCGCTCGTCGAGGATGCAACGAGCAAGGAAGGCAAGAAGGCTGCCATCACATTGCAACTTCGCAACGCAAAGCAGCAAACCGCTAACTCCGAAGCCTATACCATCACAGTGAGCAAGAAGGGTATCGTGGTCACAGCCAACACAGACGAAGGCATCTTCCGAGCCATACAGACACTGCGCAAGTCACTCCCCTTGCCTTCTGCCTCTGCCAAGAAGAGTAAAACAGAATCCACTGGCAGTGAGGCCGTTGCCTTCCCCTTCGTCACCATCAACGACGAGCCCCGCTTCGGCTATCGTGGTCAGCACCTCGACGTGGCACGCCACTACTTCGACGCCGACTTCATAAAGCGCTTCATCGACATACTGGCACTGCATGGCGTCAACCAGTTTCACTGGCACATCACCGACGACCAGGGCTGGCGCTTCGAGGTCAAGTCAATGCCCGAACTGGCAAAACGTGCCTGTATACGCAGCAAGACCGTACTGGGACACAACTGCTACAGCAAGAACGAATACCTGTATGACAACACCGAGTATGGCCGTGACTGCTACTACACACAACAGCAAATGCGCGAGATAGTGAGATATGCAGCCGACCGTTACATCAACATCATACCCGAGATTGACCTGCCCGGACACATGGTGGCAGCATTGAGCGTCTTACCCGAGCTGGGTTGTACGGGTGGCCCTTACGAACCCTGGCCTTTATGGGGCGTGTCGGACGACGTGCTGTGTGCCGGCAATCCCAAGACACTGGAGTTCCTGAAGACCGTTCTGGGCGAAGTCTGCGACGTCTTCCCCAGCAAGTACATACACATCGGTGGTGACGAGAGTCCGCGAGTACGCTGGCAGCACTGCCCCAAGTGCCAGGCCAAGATGAAGGCGTTGGGACTGAAGAAAGAGGCCGAACTGCAGACCTACATCAACAAGGAGTTGGACAAGTTCCTGACCGAAAAAGGTCGTACCCTGATAGGCTGGGACGAGACCTTGGAGGGTGGCCTCTCCGAGAATGCAGTAGTAATGTCGTGGCGAGGCTACGAGGGAGGCATCGAGGCTGCACGTCAGCACCATCCCGTCATCATGACGCCAACAGGAAACTGCTATATCGACTACTACCAGCTCAAGGGCGAGACCAACACGCAGCCCCTCGCCATTGGCGGCTATCTGCCTGTAAGCAAAGTATATAGTATGGAACCCGTACCCGACAAGCTCACTGCCGAGGAACAGCAGTACATCTGGGGACCGCAATGTAATCTCTGGACAGAATACGTCCTCTCGTCCGACCATGTCGAGTTCATGCTCCTGCCACGCCTGGCAGCAATGAGCGAAGTGCAGTGGCTCAATCCCGAACAGAAAGACTTCAAAGCCTTCGAGCAGCGACTCAAGAGACTGCAAAAGCTTTATGACCTGAATGGTTATAAGTATTGCGGAAAGTATGAATGACCCCACCCCTCACTGCGCAGCAAATTATGAATTAAGAATTATGAATTATGAATTATAAATTAAACAGCCTCACTATCGGTTACGGCACCACCGTCATTGCCGATAATATCAACGCCACACTGCAAGGAGGCACACTGACTTGCCTGCTGGGACCTAACGGAGCCGGCAAGAGTACATTGTTACGCACACTAAGTGCCTTTCAGCCATGCCTCGATGGCGAGATGAAGCTGGATGATACTGACATGAAGACACTGGCGGCACAGGAACTGAGCAAGATGCTGGGCGTGGTGCTGACAGAACGTGTCAACGTGCAGGGCATGACGGTACGCGAACTGGTGGGTATGGGACGTAGTCCGTACACCAACTTCTGGGGCAAGCTCTCGACCGAGGACAACCGCCTCATCGATGAGGCCATCGACCTTTGTGGCATACAAAGTCTCGAGAAGCGACAAGTAAGCACACTGAGCGACGGAGAGCGGCAGAAGGTGATGATAGCCAAGGCATTGGCCCAACAGACACCCATCATCCTGCTCGACGAACCCACCGCCTTTCTCGACTTTCCCAGCAAGGTCGACACCATGCTGCTCCTCACACGTCTGGCCCACGAGCAGGGCAAAGCCATCCTCATCTCCACACACGACCTCGACCTGGCTCTGCAAACTGCCGACATGCTCTGGCTGATGGGACGCAAAAAAGAAGGGCGCTCCGAACTATGTGTCGGAACGCCACAACAATTGGCCTCGAGCGGTACGCTTCCCAACTTCTTTCAAAGTCCCAACATACAGTTCGATGCCGAGAACCTGAGATTTAGCGTGAATCAGGGGGGCTGACCCCACGATCAAAAAGTGAAAAGTGACTCTTTTTTTAGTGAATAGTGAAAAGTGAAAAATACCTAATACTGATAATTAATTAATACGTTGGATGAAGCGCAGTGCGGAGCCGATTAAAAGTATTAAAAGTATTAAAAAGATTAAGTATTATTCACTATTCACTTTTCACTAAAAAAAATGAATCAAGGGGTCAGACACCATGATCCACACTAGGTGGATAAGCAAGTAATCAAAACATTCGTCCCTTTTACTACCTTTTACTACCTTTTTACTACCCTTTCACTACTCTTTTACTACCTTTTTACTACCCTTTTACTACCCTTTCACTACCCTTTCACTACTCTTTTACTACTTTAAAAGCTTCGTCAATTGTGAATTCACGCTCCACGCCCTTTGTCAGCAGTCTGTACGTCTTGCCCTTCTGCAGTTTGGGGTGAGTAAACAAGCTGGCACTGTTGTTGAAGTTCATCGGAGCTTTCAGTTCAAACAGCACAGTCTTGCCGTCCATTACTCTTATAGGCTCGCCCTTCGTCAAGTTCAGTCCGGTGAAGAGCACTGTGGACTGCTTGGCTGTTTCGGCAGTAGGCACCGAGGGCATCTCGCCCATGCCACCACCTATCGAGAAAGCCGTTCCACCCTCGACAAGGAATGGCGAATAGTCGCAGTCCATACCCTCTTCGGGCGAACCCAGATGGCTCCATCCATACACTTCGCCACCTGCCACAACGATGGCCGGATCGTCCTTGTCAGCCTTCTCGCCGTCGTCCTTCGCATTGTTCTGGCCGAACATATTTCCAAAGTCCAGCATACCACTGCCATAGTTAGCATCGATGGCATCGTTGCAGTGACTCTCGGCTATCGTCTTACCACCCAGGAACTTGATAGGTCCGTTAGCGTTAATGGCATCATCGATGGCATCCACCGTCACCTCGCCACCGTTTATGGTCACGCCCTTCTTGCCCTCAATGCCCTCGGCACCAGCCGAGACAGTCTTCACCGACACCTTTCCACTATTTATAGTCACAAGACCCAGCGCCTTGATGCCTTTCGTTTTGCCCAGATAGCGCTGCTTGAAGCCACCCTCGGCCGTCTCGTCAGGATCGCCCGAAGCACCACCGCCACCAAAACCACCGAAACCGCCAAAGCCACCGCCAGGCATACCACCGCCAAAACCGTGACCATCACCGCCACCGAAGCCGCCACCAGGCATGCCACCACCGAAGCCGCCCATCATACCACCGAAATCGGGCATCTCGCCCTTGGCAAAGGCATCCTCAAAGCGTTTGCGCATCTCCTCCATCTGCAGCTTGACAGAATCGGGCAGTTCATCCATGTTGAAGCCAGGGCCACCATAACCACCAAAGCCACCAAAGCCGTGACCATGATGACGTGCCGTGTCACCCTCTTCAAAATGGCCGAAGGGAGGGAAGCCGCCTTCGCCACCGCCAAAACCAGGACCGCCAAAACCACCAAATCCGCCACCGAAACCGCCAAACGCAGTTGTGTCGCGACCGAGGTTCTGTCCCAATGTCTGCACATCAAGAGTAAGATCGTTGATTGTCAGATTCTTCTTTACACTGATACCCTTCACGCCATCGGCCGTAGCCAGCACCTTGAGCGATCCCTTGCCTTTGAGTGTTAGATTATCCTTGGCAAAAAGCACAGCCGCCTTCATCGTGGCTGTATCGGGGCAAGCCTCGACAAGCAGTTCGTTGCGCGTACCATCCTTAGCCACAACAGTCACATTCTTTTTGTTCTTCAGCCATATTGCAGCCCCCTCCTTACTGGCAAGAGAGACGCCACCCAGCGTCACTACTGCTTTATCATGAGTATTGATTACCAAACGGTTATCAGTACTCTTACCACGCAATTGCAATGACAAAGTATGATTGCGGAACAAACTCTTCACATCCACTACACATCCCTTCACATCCACCTTCACACTATCCTGACAATGGTTCTGTACCTCAACCTTTCCCGACTTGAAAGTCAGTACCACATCATCATTCTTTGCTTGCAGGGTGCTGCATGCCATCATACCGAACAGCGCAGCATATAATACTCTTTTCATAACACAAAAAAATTACGTTCACATTTAGTAAGACGAAATAAAAACGAAAGAGTTTAACACCGAGCAAATATTTTTGGGTAATTACATTTGAACACCTAATGATATTTTGACACAGATTACATGGATTACACAGATTTTCATATAGAATCTGCGTTAATCTACGGAATCTGTGTCAAACAATATATAATTGCCAAGTTTTAACTCGCACTGTAGTGATGACAAAAAAACATGGTATAAAACGTTCAATAACGGATTGGGCAGAAATGCCTTTGAGGTACTTGAAACTGTGAAAGAACTTGCCGACTCCGGCATCAATCTCTACATGCAGAAGGAACAGATGACACTCCTGGACGATGATGGAAAGCCATCCATCTTTGCCCCGATAATGCTTGCAACCCTTTCTACCTGTGCCCAGTTGGAACGTGACAACATCTCATTCCGACTGACTGCTTTAGCTTGATGAGCCTTAGCGAATAACTCAGGTAGAAAGCAGTATGTAGAGAAAGGCGGTAAACTCGGCAGACCTGTTGGTTCCACCAAGTCCCAGGATAAAAAGAGGGAAGAATATAGAGAGGTCATCAACCTCCTGAATAAGGGCTATGCCATCCGTGATGTTGCAAAACTCACTGGAAAAGGAATCAGCACAGTGCAGAGAGTCAAGAAGGAATTTGTGACTTGATGTCTGGGTGGTAGACACTTTATGATAAAGCAACGAAATAATTGCTCAGTCAAAAAAAAACAACGAGGGTGTCGTGATGATTTGCGATGCCCTTTTTGTTTTTGTACTATTTGAGTGTTCTAACGGATTACATTTGATTGCAATAAAATGCAGAAATACACCCCAAAATGTCAGTTTGGTATAACATAAGTTATAAAGTTTTATAAAAAATGCTGTTTTTCAAGGTGTTTTTGCTCATTTCTGAGAAATTTTTCATAAACTTGCAAAGCAAAAGTTATGCTCTTTTCGCCACTGCAAGTATGAAAACATTCAATACAGCGGGTACTTGTCGCCCGAACGAACACTATATGGTGGACATCACCGAACGCTTGGAAATCATCCGCAAGATGGTTGCCAAGGGTGACTATTTCTGTATCAATCGTGGTAGGCAGTATGGCAAGACTACTACACTGACTGCTCTTCAGAATACACTGGAGAAACTAGGATATACTGTTTTCAGCCTTAGCTTTGAAGGTATGTCAGAAGACTCTTTTCAAAGTTTGAATACTGTATTGCATAAGTTGGTTCAGAAAATAAATGATTGTATTCTGTGGGATGAAGCGAAGAATATATCCGAAACTTCTAAAGCATTGCTGGATGAACTTGAAAAGAGTGAT
>JAGHUS010000090.1 GCA_018064685.1 Bacteroidales bacterium
TGGCGTCCAGAGGCAGGTGCAGACTACAACTACGAGTGGTGGGACATTGATGAGATCAAGGATGGCACAATGAAGTGGTCGGCACTCCGCGAGAAGGAGGATGGCACTCGCTTCAACACCACATTCACTTGGAGGAAGGTAAAATAGGGTCTTCATTTCGCACCTATAGGCGAGACTCTTCACAAGATTTCACTTGACAGGAATTTATGAAAAAAATTGATTTGAATGATTGGATTGAAAGCGGTCGAGGAGGCCGGGGTGCATCATTTTTCCACAAGGATGACCCGGACTATATGCTCAAGTTTGACAATCTTCTGACCGACCCGTCCAGTATGGAAGAGGAACTCTCGGCGGCTTCTGTGGCATACTCCCTCGGCATAAGCACTCCGGAACCGGGCGAAGTGGTAACAGACGGAAAGCGTTACGGCTTGACCTTCAGACGCATACCGGACAAGGTTTCTTATGCGCGCGCCATAGGCGACAACCCGGAGAGATTGGAGGAACTGGCAAAGGAATTTGCCGTTCAGACACGCAAGCTACACGCCATCGATGCAGACACCACCAGGATGCGGAACATCAAGGACATCTACCATTCTCTCATAAGCCGCAACACCCTGCACGGGCCCGCCATCATCTCTCACGCCCTGGAGTTGCTTGATTCGCTGCCGGAAGACAGGACCTGCGTTCACGGAGATCTCCACTTCGGCAACATCATTCTCTCGCACGGCAAGAGTTACTTCATCGATATGGGGAATTTCTCCTACGGCTGCCCGCTGTTCGACCACGCTATGTTGAAGTCGGTATGCCAGACGGCTGCGATAGATCCCGACTTTTTCAAGGAAATGTTTCATTTCGAGCCGAAGCTTGCAGACAGATTCTGGGCCCTGTTCGTAAAAGAATATTACGCTCAGGACGAGGATATCAGGAGCATCGATGAAATGGTGAAGCCATACGTAGTACTGCGCAAACTGACCATGGAGGTCGAATCAGGAATTCCGTTACCTATGCCGGCACTTCTGGATGTATATGAGATGCTTAACTAAAAACCGGCATTCTTTGACGCCATATGGCTTAAACTAAACATATGGGTATTCTCGGTCCAATTAATTGACAACCAATGTTAAAAATAAAATAGATGAAGAGACAATTTTTCGCTTTTATGGCAATTGCAGCCGTTGGGCTGGCGAGCTGTGAAAAAAACAATCCTGATACTCAGGATGATTCCAAAGTATCATGCGTAAAAGAAGTGTATTGTGCTACAGAGGGAAACACCATCTCATACTTCAATAACCCTGTCACGAAAAATACTTTTGTGTGTAGTTGGACTGGTGGTGTCGATGGTACTTACGTCCCGTATCTGCAGAAGATTACCAGCAACGGTAAAGTAGCCTGGAACAATTGGACCCGTATTCAGAATGAGCCCGGCCTGAACCATATTAACGAGACAGTACATTTTGCTGTTACCCCTAATGATGAGACCATTCATATCTTTAACGTAAAAAAAGAAATAAATGGAGCGCGCGAAGAGAATATCCCATATATCAATAAGGTGTCTGCTGATGGCGAACTTATGTGGGGTGAAACAGGTGTTGAGTTCTATAAATTCCAAGAGATTTATGTTGAAGCAATAGAGGGGTATGTCATCTCTGATAATAAAGGCGGAGCATGGATTGCTGCATCTAATGGTCGCAAGGAAATGGTGGTACGCCATGTGGATGGCAACGGAAATCTCGGGAAAATCTACTCATTCCAACCTGTTGCCCGTGAAAGCATACGTCGTCCGCAGTTGATTCTGTCTCCAAATGGAGATGTGATGGTCGTTACTGAGAATTTTGACATTTTTTCTCACCAGGGAGGGTCTGAGTTGATCTACTCTGCAGATTTCAGGCTCTCTATCATCAAGCCTGATGGTACATTGGATGATAAGGGTGCTTTGATTGAGAACCAGAAGGTGTTCCCGGGAAATCTTCCAAGCATATGTCCGGCAGCTGATGGGTATTACGCTGTGCTAAGAACATCGGACGGAAAAAAAAGTCACCTTATCGCTCAACATTTGACTTGGGATGGAACTCCTCTCACTGCTGTTGTTGACCTCACCCCCAAAGGGATGGATACCGAAGAGATCGAAAGAGTGTGTGTGGATAAGGACAACAACATGGTAGTTGTCATTTTGGGAATCCAAGGATCTTCTGAGGCACAATATGGCGCTGTTACGGTAAACGTGGTTTCCCCTGACGGAGGCCTGAAATTCGGTGACAAAGGTAAGGTTATCTATAAGACCACCCCTGACTACTTGGTTTACCCTTTTGGGGTTTACCTTATGCAAAAGGAAGATGGTACATTCTTCTTCAGCTATTCTCAAACAACCTCCAAGGTTCCTATAACCTATAGCATGTGGGGCATGAAATTTGATTTAGATGGTAACGTGCTGAGCAACGAATCGCTTTTGCCTCTTGAAAGTGTGCATTACTTAGGGCCTACAAATAATAACGGCCTTCCATATTTCGATGGTGTGTTGCGCATGTTTTTTATTGATGACAATAAAGACCAGCTTTTTGGTTTGAAGTTTACGTTAT
>JAGHUS010000108.1 GCA_018064685.1 Bacteroidales bacterium
CATCCAGATAGAACAGCCGTACTTCTATACGGAATTACTGCTGCCTGGAGTTTTGCTTAATGACATTATTGGGGCTATAGCCTAATCGCTGAATAGTTACAACGATCGGCATATCTGTTAACATAATATAAAGCCGGCGATATCGTGTGAATAAATCCAAAAAAATACATTTCCTTGCAAAAGTAGAGCATTTTTTCTTTGTTCGTATCATTTTTCTTCCTACATTTGCACGCCTTGTGACACAGGTTATCAAAAACAATTTCATCACTAAAAAAAACAAAAATGGAGAACAAACAAAAGATTATCATTACGTGTGTGATGGCAGTGGCCTTGGTTGTAGGATGTGCACTGCTGGGGAAAGGGCTGACCAACTTTCACAAGTCGAACGACACGATCAACGTGACTGGCAAGGCGGAGAAGACCATCGACAGCGACTTTGTGGTGTGGAGAATAACCCTCAATTCGACAGGTGCTGACCGACAAACGGCATACCACAACTACGAGACCGACATAACGACCCTTAAGAAATTCTTGGCGGAGCAGCAGATAACTGCCAGCGTGATGACAGAGCAGAGTCCCAGCGCAAGCGAAAGAGTTGAGAGTAGCTACAAGAACGGCAACTACGTGACCGAGAAGCTGGGCTATCAGGTGACACAGACGCTGACCATCAGCGCTTCTGACCTGACCATGGTAGAGAAGGCATACAACAAGATTTCCACCCTCTACTCCACCGGCATGGACATCGACAGTTCTCCCCTGGAGTACTACTACACCAAACTCAACGACCTGAAGATGGAGATGCTGAAGGATGCCAGCGCCGATGCCTACGCACGTGCCCAAGTGATGGCAGAAGGATGCGATGCCGAGGTAGGAAAGCTCACCAACCTGTCGATGGGTGTATTCCAGATTCTGGGTGTGAACTGCAACGAGGACTACAGTTGGGGTGGCACCTACAACACCAGCAGCAAGCAGAAGGAGGCCAGCATAACCGTGCGTGCCGAGTACGAATCGAAATAATCCGAACCCGAATGACCTAGACTTCATAGACAGCCAAAGAGGCGATATAAGAACACATTTCATCACGCGAAAGCGTTGTCCGAAAGGGGGAATACGCCGATTAGGACAGGGTGAAATGTGTTCTTTAATTTTATTTGTCTATGAAGTATCAAATTCTTCTCTCCGACCGCAATAGCGGTAGGGAGGCACTTATCGAGTGCTCATCCAGCACGGTTCTTGAGGAACTGAGTGCAAAAATCAAAGTCGAGATGAAACTGCCATATACAGACAATGGCAATCATCGTTTCCTGTTCCGAGGCAACACCTATGTCATCGACGAACATCTCACGTCGGAGCCAGAGATGAGATGGGAAGCCACGGGCATCTACGACGACCACTACCGCAGCAGTGAGCAGATACGCCTCAACAGGTGCTTCACCGTGCTGGGCTCTGCCCTCACGTATCTGCAGGACAGCCATACAGGGTGCAACACCCACAAGGTGCGTTGCACCCTCCTAGCTAGGGTTTAATCACGATTTTTTGTTTTAAGCAAAAACAAACTGCGTAATGGTTCCATTGTACAGATCGAATTGATTATTTACCTGCACTCTTCCACTAACATAGCATATCACGTTGTAAAACTGTATGTTCCGTTAGTGGAAGACCCCCTTTTCACTTCCACTAGTCTTCCACTAATATCGTGCAGCACAATTGTCCGACTCGCCTAGCGGCATTTTTTCATTTCCTTAGCACTTTCGGTGCGGTACACGCACGGTGTACCCTGCGGTACATGCATGGTGTACCCTGCGGTACATGCGTAGTGTACCTTGTGGTACATGCTGCATGTACCGCACAGAAGGCGCAAGGGAAATATTGAAATGTACGCTTAGAGATGCAGAGACATCGTGCATGTGTACAGTTTGAATGCCCCAAATTTAGTGCAAGACTAGTGCAGGACTAGTGCAAGAGTCATGCACCTTGTAACACGATATCATTCTGCACGATACAAGGTTAACGCAAGTAGTGCATGCGTTTTTCAAACACTTTAGGTTCTGCGTCATTTTAGTGACAGCATGACTGAGTATAAATTCCTTATACACAACATGTTTTCACCATTCTTCTGTGGTCAGTCAAATATCATCCCGACGAAGGGCTTTTGCTCGTCGGAAAAAGCCACATTCGTTCGGAATGACAGACTTGCCACTAAATTGACGCAGAACCCAAAAACAAAAAAAGGTCGATGCCGTGGGCTCACGCCCTGCATCGACCTTTAATGTCTGAAAAGACATTACTCAACTTTTTAACAAACTATATCTAAAACCAAAAAATTCTGTCGTTTTTAGTCGTTGGGGGAACTAGGCAGTTTGTCGTTGGGGATGATTAATCCTCGGTGACAATCCAGCCATCCTTGTCGAACGTCATAGGACGGATGAAGAGCTTGGCTGCACCGTTCTGGTCCTTGACGTAGGCATGCGAGATGAAATAGGCCTTGCCATCCCACTCGTAGGCTGAGCTGTGACCTACACCGAAGTAGTCCTCGTCGGGACCGTAGAGCAGGGTACCGCCACCGAACTCCATAGGCTTGCCATTCTTGTCGAGGTAAGGACCTTCGGGCTTCTTGCTACGGCCGTAGACGGTCTTGTAGGTTGAGTTCTGACCACGGCAGCAGAAGTCGAAGCTGACGAAGAGGTAGTAGTACTTGCCGTGCTTCATGATGAAGGGAGCCTCGATGGCATTCTGTCCGGCCTCGATGGTATTGCCACCCTCCATCTCGAAGTTATTGGGGTCATTCATCTCGGCCAGCGAGATGCGACGATCCACACGACGGGCAATGGTGACGGGCTTGGTGATGGGAGTCTTGAAGTCCTTCTTGTCGAGCTTGACGAGCTGGATGCCGTCCCAGAACGAGCCGTAGGTGAGCCATGGCTGACCCTTGCTGTCGACGATGAGGTTGGGGTCGATGGCGTTCCAGTTGTCAAGGCGGCGGTGCGAGGCGATGACCATACCCTTGTCCACCCAACCGAAGTCGGGCGACTTGGGGTCGAGCGTCTTGTTGACAGCCAGACCGATGGCACTGCCGTTCTTGCCGAAGGTAGAGCAAGAGTAGTAGAGGTGCCACAGACCGTTGTGATAACTGATGTCGGGAGCCCAGGTGTGACCGTTGTAACCGGGCACGGTGTCGCGTGCCCACTGGGGAGTCTGCTTCAGGGCCGAGGGTTCGTTGCGCCATGTCAGCATGTCGGCACTCGACATAACGCCTACGTTCATACCCGTCTGGAAGCAGTAGTAACGACCATCCTCACCCTTGGCCATGACAGGGTCGTGAGCATTGGGGTCGCTGAACTCGGTGGGCCAGGGGCGACGGGGCGCACGTGCCAGACCCTCGCCACTGACGCGAACACGCATGATGGTGAAGGACATAGGTTCGAAGGTATAGCTGAAGTGCTGACCAAACTGGTCGAAACGGCTCTGCTTGGGAGACAGCTTGGTGGGCTCGTCGAAGGTGTTCTCGTCGTTGGCATTACCCGAGAGGGTGATGACGCGGCCACGGGGCTCGATGCGCTCGGCACCGGTGATGTCGAACTCACGGGTGTAAGACTGGTCGGTACCATTCACCACCTTGATAACCAGTTCGCCGGTCTGCTCGTCATAGCCCGTCTGGCAGAACTGACGAGGCTGTGCTACAGGCTTGGCGGTGGTGACCTCCTTGCCATCAAGATAGAGTACAGCACTGTCGGGAGCCACCACAATCTTGATGTCATACCACTTGTTGTTCTCGACGGTCTGAGGCACTTGGGCACTCATCATGTCATCATCGCCACGACCACGCCTTACAGGCTGCACACCCGTGAGTCGGTTGTCCCATCCAGCAATGTTCACAACATAGCCATCGCGTCCTTCGCTATCAAGACCATAGTATACGAAGAAGCCCTCCTTGCCACCCGTCTTGCGAGCCTGGAGCGTGACAGTGTAGTCGTTGCTCTGGAATTCGGGCAGCAGCGCAACAGTCATCTGCTGATCAGATGTCTGTGCAAGGGCATCGGCAGAGACAGCCCATTTGCCACGCTTCTGCACAAACTGGTCGGGAGCGTATTGGACAGCCTTCTTCTGACCACCAAGCGTGATCTGCACGTTGCGGTACTCGCATTGCGTAGCATAACTGCCAAGACCGAAGGAACCGACCTTGAACGGATCGGCCTTGCATGTACTTGACGTCTCGCTGACGAAGACATTGTAGGTGGGACGGTTCTCGGCAAACATCTGCTGCACATAGTACGAGGCACGACCGAAGGTCTGGTTGCTGTTGAAGTGGATGAGGTTGCAGGGCCAGTCCTTCCTGTTCACATTCTCGAAGAGAGGAGCGTAGGACGTCATCTTTACCACGTCGCTGTTGCGCTCCATACCCATGATGAAGGCAGCCTCGCTGATGGCAGCATGAAGGTTGCCACCATTTGCCTCAGAGATGCAGGCATACTCGCCCACATAGATGTCGTGCTTGCGCGAAGCCTTGTCGAAGAGGTGATTGTTGTTGAAGAAGAAATTTGTGTTGCGATACCAGTGAGGGTCGACCATATAGTCACCGGGAATCTGGTCGAGCAGATGACTGTCGTGAGCCAGCGTGTTGATGAAGGTAATCTGCGGATACTCGGCCTTCAGTTTGGCGAAGATATAGTTGAAGTGCTTCACGTACTCGGGACCCACATTCTCATTGCCAATCTCGACATACTTGAGGGGGAAGGGTGCGGGATGGCCGGCTTCGGCACGCATCTTGGCCCATTGGTTCGTTGCGGGATCGCCAAGTGCATATTCGATGGCATCGCGGAAGTCCTGGATGCAAGCATCAAGCCCTTCGTTTGTATTGACGAAGTCGCCATTTCTGCCAGAGCACGACATACCGGCATTGTCAACGAACATACCGTCCATGCCAAGGTCTTCGCAGAACTGCAGGAACTCATGGTAGCCCATGCCCCAAGTGGCACGATAGCCCCAGAGGTCCCATTCGCCACGACGTGTCATGGGGTCGCCCAATGTCTCCTTCCACTTCACACGATTCTCGTAGGTAGCACCCTCGACGATGCAGCCACCGGGCCAACGCATGAATTTGGGGTGCAGGTTCTGTAGCATCTGGGCCAGGTCTTTGCGCTGACCGTTCTTGCGACCCTTGAAGGTGTGGCGGGGGAAGAGCGAGACGTAGTCGACGAGGATGGTACCCTTGGCGTCGAACTCCAGTGCCAGCTGTCCCTTGGCGGTAGTGCCGGAACAGGGCATCACGGCGGTAAACTCGGTCCAGTCCTTGATAGCCTTCTTGTCGAGCTGCACGCTGCCCAGCTCCTTGCCGTTCTCGTCCAGCAAACGGGCAGCGATGGTGCCCTTGTAGTCGGCACTCTTGACGTAGAAACGCAGGTCGTACTTCTCGCCGCTCTTCAGGCCCATGCCCCAGTAGCCGGTGTTGACGAGCTGTGCCTTGCCGCCTTTCTGCACATTGCTGATGACAAGCTGCATGGCGTGGGGCGTGTTGGCGTGGAGGGGAGCATCCTGCTCCTTCACTTCGCGCTGCACGTCGCAACCCGTGTTCGTAACCTTCCAGCCCAGGTACTTCTTCTCCTCGACATTCCAGGGCACACTCCACTTGCTGTTGTTGCCATGCTCGTAGTTCTTGCTGTCGATGGCCACGGCACGACCGTTCTGCAAGGTCATGCTCGAGGGCAGCACATGCTCCTCGAAGCCACGGTTCTGCACCAGTTCGGCGTAGAGACCACCGTCACCAGCGTGACTGATCTCCTCGAAAAAGATACCATAGAGATTGGGCGATACGACGGCTCCTTTCTGAGCCAAATCGATACGCAACGGTACTTGTTGCGCCGAAGCAGTGAGTCCTGCGCCCAACAGGACAGCGGTTAGTAGTTTTTTCATATATTATTCTGTAGTTAGTTCCACATCATCCACCAGGCACTGCGCCATAGCCTTGCCTTTAGCACGGAACACGATGCGTGCCTTGCCACCCTTGATGCGGGTTTTCAGCACGGCCTCTGTCCATTGATCATTGCTCTTTAGACGCTTCAAATCCAAAAAGGTTTGCTTGCCACCCGACTCTACCGTCACTTTCAGCACGTCCCACTTGCCACGTTCGCGGAATTTAAGTCGCAGTTCGTAGTCGCCGTCGGGCACGCTGACAAAGGGGGTTGAGAGTACCTCCTGACTCACTTCACGGTCGAAGTCCACCGAGTCGCTCATACAGAGCGACTTCTCGCCGATGACGTGTTGGCGGTCCTCCTTCGTGTTGAGATAGTTGAGATGGGGCGTGTGCGGATTGTCCAGCGACACGGCATTGCCTTTCAGCACCTTGGTGTCCCATCCCAACATATACTCCTGGCGTGGCTTGTTGGGGATGGGCAGAAGGCGACGGTCGGCCTCGAAACTGCCGTTCAGCACGTAGTTGTTGTCGGGGTGCACTTGCCAAAGACCAGTATGGGCATCGAGCGTCCACGCCGAGAGCGAATTGAAATAAGGTTTGTCGCCCTGGAACGAGAGGGGGAACCACTGATTGTAGCCCAGTCCGTTGCCGGCAAAGTCGCACCAGCGGTCGCCACAGTATATGACGGTCTCCTGCTCGGTGCCACGCAGGGTGTAGAAGAAACCCGTCTGCGTGATGTGGGCATAGTCGCGCTCGCAACCCGGCATGACCTGCATGTCGTCGACAGGCTGATAGGGACCGTAGATGCTGTCGCTGACCAAGTAGTAGGCAAAGGACGAGTCCCAACCGTAGATGTTCGAGGCACAGAGGTAGTACTTGCCGCGATACTTGAACATGCAGTTGCCTTCGCGACTGGCTCCCTTGAACACCTCGACGCAGTTCTTCAGGCCGATGGTGCCATCCTCCAGCACGCCAATCTCGCTGATGTAGCCCTTGTGACGGCCGTTGCCATAAGAATATATAAGGTAATCCCGACCGGTGTCCTCGTCGGTGAAGACGGTCTGATCGCCCGTGTTGGACGTGCCGATCATGGGTTTCATGTCGATGTGCTTGTGCACCTTGAAGGGCCCCGTCGGCTTGTCGGCCAATGCCACCATCACCGAGTTGTTGTGCTGCGAGAGCAAAGCGTACTGCTTCGTCTCCTCGATGTAAGCCACACCCATTCGGCAGAACCATCCCGCCCAGCGACGGCCACCGGTAATCTCGTCGAGCGTCATGACGTGCCCCATATCCTGCCAGTTCACGAAGTCGTACGACTTATAGCACGACACACCGAGGATGCTGTTGCGCTCCAACGTCACGCTGGGGTCCTGCCGGTACTGTTCGGCCTCCTTGAAGTGCGAGCCGTACCAGTAGTAGGCCATCCTGCCCGTTTCGGGTTCGGGAAACTTGAAGATGCCACCACCCTGACTGTAGAGGGGCGTGCCGTCGGACGTGTCCCAGAACACATCATTGTGTATGGTCTGCGCCTGCATACCCAACACAGTAGAGGCACCCAGCATGATGAGGCAGACAACACTTTTGCTTAAATTCATAGATAGTTTGGTTAGTTCGTTTTGACATGCAAAAGTAATAATTCTTTGCCAATAACACTAACACATAAAGGACAAATCGTTGCACAAAACGTACCTTTGTCCACAAATTGACAAGCAAAGTCCATTGAATAACAGGCAATTTGCATGAAAAGGAATAATTTTGCAGAAAACAAAATACTACAATATGACAAAACTAAAAACAACCTTACTTGCTCTCCTTATCGGTGCCAATGCTTTGGCTCAAGAGAAAATCACCATCACGCAGAACGTGCAGTATGACGAGCACAAGTCATGCGTGCTGGACGTTGCCCAACCCGTTTCAAACGACAAATCGCTCCGCCCTGCCATCATCATCGTGCATGGCGGCGGATGGTCGGCTGGCGACAAACGCGACGGTGTGTACACCAACCTGCTTGTGGACTATGCCATGAAGGGCTACGTGACATTCTCGGTCAACTACCGACTGACACGCGAGGCCGACATGCCTGCCTGCATCGAGGACGTAGAACGCTCGGTGGCATGGGTCAAGGCTCACGCCAAGGAGTATGGCGTAGACCCTAACCGCATAGGCAGCTTCGGACATTCGGCAGGCGGACACCTGTCACTGATGCTGGGCGTCAAGAACCTCGTGACCTGTGCCGTGGGTGGTGCGCCTCCAACCGAGATTGGCAATCACAACAATCCTTGGGACAAGCACCCCGAGTGGTGGCCCATCGGACACATCAAGAAGGAGACGTCGCCCATCCTCATCCTGCAGGGCAGCGAAGACCCCATCGTGCGTCCTAACCTGACCGACGACTTCGTCGAGAAGATGCACAAAGCGGGCAACAAGGTTGAATACATCAAGGTGAAGGGACAGCACAACGTGGCCTTCGACTACGCGCTCGAGGTGACACGTCCCGCCATGGATGCCTTCTTTGCACGTCACCTCAAAATGGAAGAGCCGCAGTATTCGTGGACACAGATGAAGGTGCCCGATGGCGGTGGCAGCGGTCCGTTCCGCGCCGTGGCCTTGAAAGAGAAGACACTGCCCGACTTCGTCGTATACCGTCCTCTCGACATGGCTGGTGCCGTGCGCCGTAATGGCAAACTGCCCATCCTGCTCTTCGCCAACGGCGGCTGCATGGACACCAGTGTGGGCTACGAACGCATGCTGACCGAGATTGCCTCGCACGGCTATGTGGTAGTGGCCATCGGCGAGATGCAGGTCTATCAGTTCGACCGTCCCGAAAAGAGTACGCCAGCGTCATTGATGCAGCAAGCCCTGAAGTGGATTGTGACACAGGCCAGCCTGAAGGGCAGTGACTACTGCGACATGGTGGACACCGACAAGATTGCTGCTGCGGGACACTCGTGTGGCGGTGCACAGGTACTCTTCAACGCCAGCGAACCCCGACTGAAGACCTACCTCATACTAAATGCGGGAATGGGAACGATGGAGATGGCCGGAGCCAGCAAGAAGAACCTGGAGGAACTGCATGCACCTATTATATATATGACTGGCGGACCTGGCGACGTGGCCTACAACAACGCCAAGCAGGACTATGCCAACATCGGCAAGGTGCCTGCTGTATGGGCCGACAACGCCAAGGCCGGACACGGCGGCACATACAACCAACCTTTCGGCGGTGCCTTTGCCAAGATGGCCATCGACTGGCTCGACCTGCAGTTGAAGGGTAAGACGGCAAACGCTGATTATTTCAAGCAGAGCAATGAGCACTTCGCCGAGTGGACCATCGAGAGCAAGAAGTAAGTAATTCAATAAACTACCAAATCATTATTTATCAGAATCATGTATAAAAGACTGTTCTTACTTTTTCTTCTTGTCGGCCTGACAAACCTTGTCAAGGCACAAGACAAGTACGTACAGGAAACCACCTTCGACCACGACGCCAACATGGATACCTTCGCCTTCGGAGCCGACATCAGTTGGCTGAGCCAGCAAGAGAGTTGGGGCACGTACTACTGCAACCGCCAAGGCAAGCGTGCCGACTTGATGGACATCCTGAAGGATGACTTCGGCATCAACGCACTGCGTTTTCGTGTGTGGGTGAACCCCGCTGGCGGCTGGAGCGGCAAGAAGGATGTCATCGGTCTGTGCAAGCGTGCACATGCCAAGGGTTTCAAGGTCATGATTAGCTTCCACTACAGCGACACGTGGGCCGACTCGGGCAGCCAGACCATACCGGGGCAGTGGACCGACCACAGCGTCGAAGCACTGGAGAAGAATGTCTATGCCCACACCCTGGATGTGCTGAGCGGACTGAAGGCCGAGGGCATCATCCCCGTTTGGGTGTCGCTGGGCAACGAGACGAAGCAGGGCATGCTATATGAGACGGGGCGCACCAACAGCACCGAGGGCGTGAAGAACTTCGTGCGTTTCATCAACGCCGGAGCCAAGGCCGTGAAGGAGATCGACCCCAACATTATCACCATCATACACCTGCCCAACGGACACGACCAGGGTACTGCACAGAAGATGTTCGACAACTTGGAGAAATACGGTGCCAACTACGACTGCCTGGGCTTCTCGGCCTATCCACGCTGGTCGCACCTCGACATCACCAACGACACCCAGATAGCCTCTACCGTCAAGACCTATCTCGACGTGTTCAAATATCTGAAGGCACGTTTCAAGAAGCCCATCATGGTGATGGAGACCGGTCACTACGGCACGGAGCCCTACGACGCCAACCGCTTCTTTGCCGAGTTCATCAAGCAGCTCATCGACGACAAGGAACTGGGCATCTTCTACTGGGAACCCGAGGCCTTCGACAATGGTGGCTATAACCTCGGAGCATGGAGTTCGGCGACACACCAAGGCACCATCGCCATGGACGGATTCAAGGGAACGAAGTTCACCAAGGTGGACAAATATGCCACCACACGTCTGTCGCTGCTCGACGACAAACGCATCTACCTGCCCGCCGACACCATGGAGGTGAAGGTTTATGCCAAGCCTAGCACCACGGTAACTTCTCTCAGCAAGGTTGACTTCTACCTGAACACCAAGAAGGTACACAGCATGGTTCCCGAAAAAGCTTCGACCATTTATTTCACATACCAGACCGACACACTGCCCGCTGGCGACTATACGTTCCACGCCCTGGTATATGACAACCAGGGCAACCGCGAATCGACCGACACACTGGGCTTCATGGTAGGCAACGTATCGGTGTTCCAGGAAAACGAACCGGGCTTTGCCGGCATCTCCGACAACACGGTGACCATAGCCAAGACAACAAAGCGATATACGGGAGAGGGCTATATCACGGCATCCGACAACCGTAACACCAGTGTCAGCTGGGACATCAACTTCCCGCAGACTGGCACCTACACCCTCTACGTGCGCTACCACACCGACGACAGGCGCACCATGGCCTTCACACTGAACGACTCCATAAAATTCAGCATGACGGGAAAGGCCACGCCACAAGGACGATGGGCCTACACATCAAAGGATTTCGACATAGAAACACCTGGCTACTACCACATCACAATGCAGAGCTCGCTCAGCAAGGGCTTCCCCGAAATAGACTTCATTGCCTTTGCCTCGCCCGAGGGGGGCAGTCCGGTGACAGCCTTCGACCCCACCTCTGTAACAGTTCCTAAGGCCTCTGGCAAGACTTCCACTCTCTGCTACGATCTGCAAGGACGTCCCATACCAGCCAACATGACCAAGCACAAAGGCATCTATCTGCATAATGGCAGAAAGATTGTAGTATCTAACTCAAACAATTAGAACACTGCAAGTTATACACATACCCTAATACGCCTCACTCTCCCCTCCTACTACATCAATCATCCCTTTTGATGTTGCAGGAATGGAGAGTGAAGTGATTTTTATCCTCGTTCTTTTCTCTTGTTGAGTGTTTTTTTGTACCTTTGCAAACAAATTACTAACAAATCTGCATAACTACAAAAGAAACTAACATGAAAAAACTACTGATTCTTGGACTGCTTGTATCGGCATCGGCCACGATGATGGCTCAGGGAACTGCCGAAGACTATGCTCGCGCCTATAAGGTGCGACGCGATTTCACACGCGACAAAGTGACGGGCGAGGTAGATGGAGCACGATGGAGGGACAACTTCACACTGACCTTCTCGCTGCGCAATGCCGAAGGACGAATGGAGAACAAGGAGGCTGTGATAAGCACCGACGGAACTGTAACCGTACAGGCTGAGACACCACGCACAAACGGCGAGAATGGACGCGAAGGCGACCGCCGACAGGGTGGACGCAACGGGCGTGGCGACAACCAAATGCCTGTGACAAGCACCAAGACCGGACCACAGAAGTTGCAGAACCACTGGATGAACGTGGACGAGCAGCGTGCCGGACGTCCTGCCACAAGCCCCGACGGCAAGAAGGTGGCTTACATACGCGACTACAACGTATGGGTGAGCGATGCCAACGGACAGAATGCCAAGCAGCTGAGCTTCGACGGTACGCTGAGCCACTACTACAGCGCCTACCTGAGCTGGAGTCCCGACAGCCGCTACGTGGCAGTGAACAAGGTTCGTCCTGCCGAGAAGCGCTACGTGTACTACGTGGAGAGTTCGCCCAAGACACAGCTTCAGCCCATCCTGCACCAGCAGGAGTATGCCAAGCCTGGCGACGAACTGCTACAGGAATATCCTCATGTATTCGAGGTGGCTACGGCCAAGGACATCATGCCTAGCAACGAGCTCTTCCCCAACCCCTACGAGATACGCGGTCCGCAGTGGAACGATGACAGCAGCGCCATCACCTTCGAGTACAACGAGCGTGGACACAAGGTGTTCCGCGTACTGGAGATGAACGTGGAGACGGGCAACGTGCGTGTACTGGCCGAGGAGAAGAGCGACAAGTATGTGAACTACAACCGCTACTACCGCTACACGCTGAAAGACGGCAAGCAAATGATATGGATGAGCGAACGCGACAACTGGACACACCTTTATCTGGTCGATATCGACCAGAAGTTAAAAGTTAAAAGTGAAAAGTTAAAAGTTCAGTCCTCGCAATCGCAAAAAAGCAAAACCACAAAACCACAAAACCGAATAACCGACGAGTGCCCCATGCACCAGATAACAAAGGGCGAATGGGTGGTGCGCCAGGTGCTGAAGGTGGACGAGGACAAGCAGACCATCTACTTCACAGCCAGTGGCGTGAACAAGGACGAGGACCCCTACCTCGTTCATTATTACAAGATCAGCTTTGACGGAAAGAACATGGTGTGCCTCACTCCCGAAGACGGCAACCACTCGGCACGCTTCAACGACAATTACACCTATCTGGTCGACACATACTCGAAGGTCGACACGCCTCCCGTCACCGTGCTGCGCAGCGTAGACGACCCGTCGAAGGTGACCGTGCTGGGACGTGCCGACATCAGTCGGTTGGAGGCTGTGGGTTTCCGCACACCCGAAGTGTTCAAGGCTCCTGGCCGCGACGGCAAGACCATGATGTGGGGCGTGGTGTATCGTCCCACCAACTTCGATCCCAGCCGCAAGTACCCCATCATCGAGTATATCTATGCCGGCCCCGGTGATGCCTATACGCCCAAGTCGTTCCAACCCTACAACTGGAACTTCACCTCGCTGGCCGAACTGGGCTTCATCGTGGTGCAGCTCGATGCCATGGGCACCAGCTATCGTGGTCGCGACTTCGAGCAGGTGTGCTACAAGAACCTTAAAGATGCAGGCTTCCCCGACCGCATAGCATGGATCAAGGCTTTGGCAGAGAAGTACCCCTATATGGATGCCGACAATGTGGGCATCTACGGTTGCTCGGCTGGCGGACAGGAGAGTACCACCGCCGTCCTGCTGCACGGCGATTTCTACAAGGCTGCCTACAGTGCCTGTGGCTGTCACGACAACAGAATGGACAAGATATGGTGGAACGAGCAGTGGATGGGCTATCCCGTTGACAGTGCGTATGTGGAGTGTTCGAACGTGACGAACGCCCACAAACTGGAACGCCCCTTGATGCTGGTAGTGGGCGAACTGGACGACAACGTAGACCCCGCCAGCACCATGCAGGTTGTGGATGCACTGATCAAGGCCAACAAGGACTTCGAGCTCGTTGTCATCCCCGGTGCCCATCACACTATGGGCGAGGACTTCGGCGAGCGCAAACGCCACGACTTCTTCGTGCGTAACCTGCTTGGCGTGAAGCCACCTAAGTGGCAGAAATAAATAACTCAACTTTCCCACCTTTGAACAATTGCTTATAAATTGCTTATAATGAACAATGAATAATGAATAATGAATAATGAGTAATGGGAATTAATGAGGGGTTGGCTGTGATACGCTAAAGGACGCACATTGTTGCTCATTATTAATTACTCATTGTTAATTATTAATTGCC
>JAGHUS010000146.1 GCA_018064685.1 Bacteroidales bacterium
TTTGTGCCATTTTTGTGCTATTTTTGGTTTCAAACTTATGTATTCAACCACTTTATTACTCCATCTTTTCGGACGAACCATTTTTACCGGACAACAATAATAGTAATTAGGCACAGAATGTTATTTTTTTAGACGCGAAGTTTATAATTGACTTAGTGGAAGAAGTAGAGATAATCATTGTGTTTTCGCGTCGACTTTAGGCCGTCGCCAAAAGCGTGTTCAATTATCAGTTGATGACATATCACTGCCGAAAATTTTTGCTGCACCTTGCATTTTTACCACTTTTTACCACAATCGTTCTGCCAATTGTCCGTACCTTTGCCGTTGATAAAGAGATTGTTTTAATTTATATTTTTTAGACTATGAAAGACTTAGACATCAAGGGTCGCACCGCCGAGGGCGGATGGGACGTGGACGTGAGGTACATGAACGACATCAAGGGCTATGAGGTGCTGACGGCCGACGAGGAACGGGAACTGGGACGACGCATACAGCGGGGTGAGCGCGAGGCTCTGGACCGGCTGGTGCAGTGCAACCTGAGGTTTGTGGTGTGCGTGGCGCGCTGCTATAAGGTGCGCGGCATGGAGATGATGGATGTGGTGATGGAGGGTAACATCGGACTGATAGAGGCGGCACAGCAGTTCGATCCGGATCGTGGCTGCCGCTTCACGACCTACGCTGTGTACTGGATCAAGAAGGCCATTCTGGAAGCCATTGCGCGTGATAGCCGGGTGGTGCGTCTGCCGGACAAGAAGAATGACATGCTGCTGAAGCTGGACAGGTTTGCCGAGGAGTTTGAGCAGCTGTACGAGCGCCGGCCTACGACCGAGGAGATGGCGGAGGCTGCGGGCGTGGAGCTGCATATGGTGCAGGAGGTGTTGGAGGCGTCGGCCGAGACGGCTTCGCTGAGTCAGTACAGCGACAAGGAGTCGGAGGTGACTCCTCAGCTGGATGTGGTGGCCGACGAGGGTTATGCACCGGATGAGCATCTTCGGCAGGAGGACATGCGGTATGAGGTGCGCCGACTGCTGCAGCGTCTGCCTCGCCATGTGCGTCACCTCATAGTGCGGCTGTACGGACTGGACGGCCAGGTCCCTGCCACCTACGAGGAGCTGAGCCGCGAACTGGGACTGAGCTGCGAGAGGGTGAGGCAGGTGAAGGACCAGGCACTGAGGTGGATGAAAGACTAGGCTAACCGTCAAAAGTGCGTTCAAGAAAAAACATCTTGTGCCTGATTGTACTTTGTATCCTACATTATCCTTTAATTGTATATTGTCTCCTATATCATGCTCATCGCTCATGATTCACGAAGCGGAAATTGACACTGTCGAACAGACCTTTGTCGGTTAGCTTGAGCTGGGGTATGACGGGCAGACACATGAAGGCAAGGGTGATGAAGGGAGAGTGGAAGGTGCAGCCAGCACGCTTGACAGCCTCGTCGAGCAGCTGGCAACGGAAGGCGAGTTCGTGGCCGCAGAGGGGCGAGATAAGTCCTGCAATGGGGAGAGGAAGATCCTCGAGCACGTGACCGTCGCTCACGGCTACGCCGCCGTTCATCTCTATCACACGGTTGATGACACGCACCAGCTCCTTGTCGTCGGCTCCCACAGCCACGATGTTATGACAATCGTGGGCTATGCTCTGCGCCACGGCTCCACGAGTCAGGCCGAAGCCCTTGATGTATGCCACACGTGGCCGTGCATGGTCCGAGTAACGGTCCATGACGACCAGCTTCTGCACGCCGGCATCGACGGCAGCCATCTCGTGCTGGGTGAAGAGCGATCCGTCGGTGGCAACGATGATGTCCTCGACGTCGCGGGGCGTCGTCTGCAGGTCGGCCTCACTGATGGGGCGGGCGTGGAAGTTGTTTATCATGTGCTGTACCAGGTTGCTCTGTATCTGCACCGAGCGTTCGAGCATACGTGATGCCGTGAACTGTCCCTTCGACGAGTAGACCTTCTCACCGTCGATGTAGGACTTGATGACGCGGAAGTCGGGTGTGAGGTCAGAAAGAACGATGAAGTCTGCCTTGTCGCCCACCTGAAGCAGTCCCATGGGAATGTGGTAATGGCGTACGGGTGTGAGGCATGCCGCTGTAAGCACGTCCATGATGTCATAGCCGTCGGCAATGGCCCGGCGCACGATGCGGTCGATGTGCCCGCGCACGAAGTCGGTGGGATGGCAGTCGTCGGTGCAGAACATCACCCAGCCCGGAGCCTCGGCAATGAGGGGAGAGAGGGCATCGTAGTCTTTGGCGGCTGAGCCCTCTCGGATGAGCACATACATGCCGTTCTGGACAGCGGAGCGCCCTGTTGCCATGCTGGTGCACTCGTGGTCGGTGGTGATGCCCGCTGCGGCATACTCGGCGCGCTCGCTTCCCACCAGTCCCGGCGCATGTCCGTCCACCGGCTTACCCGCTTTCCGGGCAGAAGCTATCTTGGCCATTACCTCGGCATCGCCATTGATGACGCCGGGGAAGTTCATCATCTCGGCCAGAAAGTAGATGTCGTCGCGCTTCATGTACGCGTCGACACACTGTGCATCGAGCACATAGCCCGACGTTTCGATGTCCTTGTTGCACGAAGGCACGCACGAAGGCATTCCGAAGGCGAAGCGGAAGTCGGACAGTCGAGCCAGGTCGAGCATGAGGTCGATGCCCTCAGTGCCCATGACGTTGGCAATCTCGTGCGGGTCGCACACGGCACCTATCGTGCCGTGGCGCAAGGCAATTCGGGCAAACTCGACAGGTGTCATCATCGAACTCTCGATATGCACGTGCGAATCGATGAAACCTGGCAGGTAATATGGTGCACTGTCCTCAACATCGCAGCGCTCGATGGCGGCTATCCTGCCATCCCGGATTATCAGTTCGCCGCCGTAGATGCAGCGCGAAACGAGGTCGACGATATGACCTTTGAAGCATGGAGTTGTTCTTTGCATGGTTGTAGATTTATGTTTTGTTTTTTAGGGCACCTTGACTACGTCGACGGTGTGACTGCCGGCTCCGATGAGGTCAGGACGCTCGGAGATGCACGTCTGGTACTGGATGAAGTGGGCGAAGGTGTCGTCGCTCATGCGGTTGAGACGGGTGCGCATGTAGTCGGCAGCTCCGTCGGGCGAGAAGATAGTAACACGCTCCAATCCGGCCAGACGGTTCAGGCGGTCAATGTCTTCGAGACGGATGTAGTCGTACAGTTCTCCTTCGGCGGAACGGATGTGAAACTGGTCGTCGACGAAGCCCTGCTGCATGAGCTGCGTGATGCGATCCTCGTCGAAGCAGTAGGACAGGATGCTGTATTCGTTCATGAGATAAGCCACGAAGATGAGTCCGCCGGGCTTGGTGACACGCTTGGCCTCGTTGAGTGCGCGTAGCTTCTCGTCGTCGCCAAAGAGGTGGTAGAGGGGACCGAGTAGCAGAGTGACATCGGCCGTGGCGTCGGGCAGGAAGGGCATATAGCGTGCATCGCCCTGCTGCACCTGGGCGGTGGGTTCGCGCTTCAGGAAGACCTCGATGTTGCGTCGCACCAGCTCGACAGCCTGCACCTGGTAGCCTTCGGCCATGAGAGCCGAGGTGTAGCGGCCGGTGCCGCAGCCTATGTCGAGGATGTGATGATGAGGTTGCAGGAAGCGGTGCAGGTGGTGCATGGTGACGGCAAACTCCACCTGGCCGTGACGACGCTGTAGGCGCAGGTCCTCGGGGTGCTTGTTATAATGTTGCTCGATGTTGGATAAGGGCATTTTAGTTGAGAGTTGAGAGTTGAGAGTTTAGAGTTTAGAGTAGTTGGGAGTGGAGAGGTAAAAGTGGAGAGTTGTTGAGAGTTGTTGAGGGTTTAGAGTAGTTGGGAGTGGGGAGGTAAGAGTGAAGAGTTGTTGAGAGTGGAGAGTTGGGAGTATAGTATCACCGCGCAGCCTAATTATGAAGGTCGAAGAGCTCGACGAAGTCAATCATGAATTAGGAATTAGGAATTAGGAATCATGAATTAGGAATTAGGAATTAGGAATCATGAATTAGGAATTATGCACTGCGCGAGCCCTCTCCCCCTCGGGGGAGATGCCGTAGGCAGAAGGGGGGCACTACCCCAGCAGTTCGCCTAGTGTGCTGACTAGCTCCTGCACGTTGATGGGCTTGGCCAGATGTCGGTTCATGCCGGCATTGAGGGCTTCGCGCCGGTCCTCGTCGAAGGCGTTTGCTGTCATGGCCACGATGGGTATCTGCGACTTCTCGGCGTCGGCCATGCTGCGTATGTAGCGTGTGGCTTCGTAGCCGTTCATGCGAGGCATCTGTATGTCCATGAGTATGATGTCATAGTGCCGGGCCGGCGCCTGCTGCACCATGTCGCAGCACACCTGTCCGTCCTCGGCACGCTCCACCTCGTAGCCTATCCCCTGCAGTATCTCCTCGGCTATCTCGGCATTCAGGTCGTTGTCTTCGACCAGCAGTATGCGCTTGCCATCGGGCGTGAATTCGGCGTTGGGCACAACGGTGTCATCGACGACCTCCTCGGCGGGTGCTTCGGCTATCTGGTGTGTGAAGGTGAGGGTGAAGGTCGTACCCTTGCCCAGCTCGGTCTCCACCTCGATGGTGCCACCCATGAGGTCGACGAGCCGCTTCACGATGCTCATGCCCAATCCCGTTCCTACCACCTTGCTCTCGGTGCTGTTGTGCTCGCGCGTGAACATCTCAAATATATGATCGACAAACTCCCGGCTCATGCCGATGCCGTTGTCGGAGATGCGTGTGACGTAGCGTGCATATCCAGGTTGCTCGCACGGCAGCTCGTCAAAGCTTGTCTCGATGTGTCCGCCCTCGGGAGTGTACTTGATGGCGTTGCTCACCAGGTTCATTATCACCTGGTGCAGCTTCATCTTGTCGGCCATGATGTAGCGGTGCTCTATGTTCATGGTGGAGTTGATGGTGAGGTGCTTGGCCTTGATGACATCATCCAAGAGGTTAAGGGCGTTGCTGTCGTTCTGGCAGAGGTCGATAAGCTGCATGTCGACGGTGGCCTTTCCACTCTCGATGCGGGTCATGTCCAGCACGTTGTTGATGTGCGAGAGCAGGTGGTTGCTGGCTCCGCGCAGTTTGTGCAGATGGTCTATGGCCTGCGGCGTATGGTTTTCCTCGTGCCCGAGCAGTTCCACCAATCCGATGATGGCGTTCATGGGCGTTCGTATCTCGTGACTCATATTGAAGAGGAAGTTCGTCTTGGCCTTGTTGGCAGCCTCGGCCTGTTGCAGCGCCTCCTCAATCTGCTGCTGCTTTCGCAGCTCCTCCCGCTTCTCGAGTGTGATGTCGGTACATCCGTACACAACGTGCGTGATGTCATTGTTCTCGTCGCGTTCGGCCACCATGAAGGTGCCTTTGAACCATCTGTCGTGATCGAGCACATCGCTGCGGAATTGCTTGGTGATGGTGTCGTGCTGCTGCAGCTGCGCCATGACGTTGTCCTTTTCGAGCCACTCCAGCATCTCCTGCTGGTGCATCTCGTGCACCGACGACAGTACGTTTCTGCGCAGGAAGACGAAGGCGTCGGGATGCTTCTCTACCTGCTCGACATACTCGTTGGTGCTGATGATGCGGTAGCTGTCATCACTGACGGTGATGTAGAGGCTGAAGTTGAAGACGAGGCCTACACCCTCGATGATGCGCATGTAGTCGTTGCGCTCGTGGTCGGCTGTGACGTCGCGATAGCATCCCATGTATATCTCGAGCGATCCGTCGTCTTCGCGCCGCACGAACTTACCTGCTCCGGTAACCCATATGACGCTTCCATCCTTGCGCATCATGCGGTATTCGGCATGCGAGATGTCGGGCAGTTCGCGGTGACGCTTCACCGTCTGCCAGAAGATGGGCACTATGATGTCGCGCTCCTCGGGCAGCAGAGTCTTGACCCAGCTGTCGAACTCGTTGGGCAGGTCGTCCAATCCGTCGTAGCCTAGCATGCGCCGTGTGCCATCGGTAAACTCAAAGCTGAGCATATTCTCCTGACGGTCGAAGGTGGCGATATACATTCCCGCCTCGAAACCGCTGGCAAACATATCCTCGCGGTAACAGGCTATTTGGTAACGCTCGTTGGCCAAAGTGGCACGGCGGTTGAACTCGGCTATGAGAGTCTGCTGCTCGGCTGGGTAGTCGTCGGGGTTGAACAGTTCGATGGCAGCATCGAAGGAGGCGCCCGACTCAAACGAACACATGTCACCACCTATCTCCTCTTTCTTATGACCTTTCAGTCCTACACGTATATTGTCGTCCTTCATGATGGTTTTATTTTTTGCAAATTTATACATTTTCGATGACATAGCGGCACGTCTGCACCTCTTTTTTTAAATAAAATGCAAAACATTTTGTCATGAGGATTGAAATGTGTACTTTTGCGATGAAAGACAAAAAACAAGATATGAAAAGAATATTACTTACGGCTACCATGTTTGTGGTGATGGCCATGATGGCAGTGGCGCAGGAAATCAAGTTCACTGAGTTCAAGAACGAGGCACACTTCACAGCTCCCTTCGAGGGGAAGACGTGGTATGTGCACAACAGCCTGAAGATTGATCTGCCCCAAAAGGAGGGCAACGAGGCATTGCCGACTAATGCCATCACGCAGTCCATTCTGGCCAATGCCTTTCCACTCCTTGAAGACCACAGCAGACTAACCAGCATTGAGGCCATAAAAAACTTTATGCGCTCGCATGTCATCTCGTCCAACATCAGCACGAAGCCCATGAAGCCACATGCTCCGATGAAGGGCTACAGCCGTGAGATGTTCGCCAATGTCGAGGTGAAGATGCAGTGCATAGACAAGGGCATCCTGACGATGTGCGTGGAATGGCAAGAGGCTCTGTTTGATTTAAGTGATGAGGGCAAGGAGTACTTCTACATCGACGTTAACTCGGGCAACGAATTGAATGGCAGTGCCATACTCGGCGACGAGGCAAAGAGCAAAATACTGACCTTGTTGGAGAGCATCAGTAATGTGAAGAAATATAGCTGCGACAGAGCAATGGACAACGATCTGGCTAAGATGGTGGCAGAAGATGTGCGCGAGGTGCGCCGCAATCCTTACAAGCTCACTTGCTTCTATGTGAATCAGGAAAAGGTACACGTGGTGTGGGACCTGCACGAACTGGGCCTGCACGATTTCGACATTCCCCTTTCGGTTATTGGCGGTAGCGGCACGACTCAGAGCACCGATGCAAAGAGCAATGCGGCCGTAAAAAGCCAGATTCCATCAGGAAAGATCTATACTGTAGTGGAAAAGGAGCCAGAATACCCCGGTGGTGAGAAAGCAATGTGGGATTTCATATCAAAGAACCTGAAGTATCCCGATGATCTAGTTGAAACTTGCATCCAGGGGCGAGTGAACGTAAAGTTTGTTGTCACCACCCAAGGCGAACTGGTCAATGCCGAGATAGTATCTAGTCCGCACAACAGCCTCAGTAAGGAGGCCTTACGCATCGTAAGCCTGATGCCACGATGGACACCTGGCAAGCAGGGAGGCAAGGCCGTGAATGCCTATTACACACTGACTCTCACTTTCAGACTGATGTAAGATGTATTCGAATCTCGCTTTTGACCATCGTCAGAAGTAAAGAACACAATATACACAGAATGTTGCTTTTTGAACACTAAGACGCACTTTTGGCAAGGGTCAAAAGTGCGTCGGCTTTTAGTACGTCTGCTTCACTTCGTCCCAGTCTGCATTTTCGAGCTGCAGGGTGAAGGCTGAGGAGCCGGATGGCTGGGCAAAGAAGTCGCCTTCGTAGATGATGCGCTTGTTGATGCTCATGGGCACGCTGGGAAAGGTACGTGTGCGAAGAGTGCCACCCTTGCTGCTGGTGGCTGATAAGGTAAAGTCCATCGGTGCCTGCTCGGCGGGCAGGAACGCGTATATGTTGAATTGTTGCTTGGTGCTACGATCCTTGACGTTCTGTGTCGAGAAGCTGCCACTGCGTGTGGCAACCTGTGCGGCATATCCCGTCAGGGCATTGAGTGCCGTACCTCCACCCTGCGCCTGGAAGGTCATGGCATCCATGTCGGAGGATATACCATTCTGGCAAGTTATAGTGAAGCAGCCCACACAGCGGCTCAGAGTGACGGGTTGTGCGCCAGTGGAACTGGCATCGACATCCACCGTGAGGGTGCGCAGGAAGCAGTTAGGCACATAGTCGTCACCGAAGTTGATGTGGGTGAGCGAGGAGAGGTCGACAGCAGCCGAACCGCTGTAGCCCAGGAAGACCATCGTGTAGTGTCCATAGGGCAGTGACGCTTGGAAGCTGCCATAGTCGGCAGCACCCTTGTCCTGCAGCACCGTCGAAACACACTTTCCGTCGGCATCATACACAGCAAAAGCCAGATGGGCCAACGTGTCGACACTGCCAGCCGCACGCGTCCCGTCACCGCTCTCCACATCGTCCAGACTAGTCTGGCGATAATTTATGACACTGAAACTGAGTGTCGCCACACCCTCGGCATTAGCTTCGGCCAGAGGAGCATCTTGGGTGGAGCAGGCTGCCAAAAGGAAGCAGAGCAGACAGATGAGTAGATTGAATTTATGCTTTTTCATACACGATATAAGATTTGTATCACTTAGGCCAAAGCCTTTCAGCTGCAAAAATAACACATAATAGCGAAAAAGCCAAACGAGCAACGTATAAAAGCGAATGAAGAATGATATAATTGTAGGAAAAGACCGAAACGAATGACGAAAAGCAACAAAAAAACGATGCTACATAACGCTATTAATAATATAATATGTATATTTGCACGCGATTATGGGGAGGAGTAAAGGGTTAAAGGGTTAAAAGTTTAAAAGCTTAAAAGAGCCATCGAGTGGCTGAGTAACCCTTTAAACCCCTTAAACCCTTAAACCTTTAAACCATTAAACCTTTAATAGAACTATGCAAATCAACAAACGTTCAAACTGGTTCAGGACCAGTATTCTGGCATCAGCACTGATGCTCGGTTCGACAACCTTCGCACAGCAAGTCACCAATCTGCCCAAGCCCGACCTGACAGCACAGTCTACCACCATGATCGAGGCTCTGGCCACACGCCACTCGGTACGCGAATACGCCTCTACCCCACTCAGCAAGCAGGAATTGAGCAACCTGTGCTGGGCAGCCTGCGGAATGAGTCGCGATGACAATCACCGTACAGCCCCCACGGCTATGAACCGCCAGGAGATACGCCTCTTCGTCTTCGACAAGGAGGGTGTGTACGAGTACGACGCCAAGGGTAACAGACTGGTGCAGAAAGCCACGGGCGACAAGCGCGAGCTGCTGGCTGGCAATGGCGGAGGCGGCTTCAAGCAGGACTTTGTGATGCAGGCACCAGTAAGTCTGCTCATGGTCATCGACTTCGACATCTTCGGCAGCGAAGGCGAGAAGGCCATGCAGATGGGATGCGTGGATGCCGGTAACGTGAGCGAGAACATCAACCTGTACTGCCAGGCCGTGGGACTCGTCACCGTGCCACGTGCCACACACGACACCGCAGCCTTGCGCAAGCTGCTGAACCTGAGCGACAAGCAACTGCCCATACTGAACAACCCCGTAGGAAAGCCTAAGGAGTAAGGAGGGAAAGAAAATAGCAATGGGTGCGGAAGGTAATTCCTTCTGCACCCATTGTTGTATGGAGAAATCCGAAACAGATCTCAAAAATGAGGGATTATCTCACCTCGTACTCCACTGTGCTTTCGCCCAGAAGAGGTGATGAGAGGATGATGCGGACGGTGCCTCGCTGCTGGGTGTTGCGGATGTAGGCCAGCAGACGGCCGTTGTGGACGCGCTGCTGGTTGTCGCGATAGTTGCCCATATCGGTGTTGTCGCTACCCTCCAATCCCAGCAAGCGGGCAGGACCCTCGATGCGGCATGTCACGTTGTTGTCGGCCATGCGCACCACGTTGCCGTTATCGTCCAGCACCTCGATGAGCAGATGGTTGAGGGCGTTGGTGCGGGTGTCGGCCTCGGTGGCCTGCATGCCGCGCGCATTATCATCGTCGAAGCGGGCACGAAGACTGGCGGGACGCAGGTTGGTGTGTATGTCGTAGGTGGCCTGGTCCTTGCCGTCGGCACTCACGCCAATAGCCGTGAGCTTACCAGCCTCGTAGGGTATATCCCAGTATATGATGCCGTTGCGAGGATCCTTCTCCTTCACTTCGCCCACCTCCTTGCCATTCAGCACGAGGCGTGCCTTGGGCGAGTTGGTATAGCACACGACACGTACGGTCTGACCGTCGTTGTAGTTCCATGTGTCGAGAGCCTCGGCCGATACCTGTCCGCGGTTGTTGCCACCCTGACGGCGAGTGCCGTTCTGCTGACGAATGGGATAGGTGCCGATGTAGCACACAGGCTCGTCGCACCACAGCGAAGCGCGGAAGTGACCACGAGGCTTGGCAAAGCTGCCGAAGTCCAGCAGACCGGTGTTCAAGCCACGCGAAGGCCAACGGCCTGACTCGCCCAGATAGTCGGTGCCCGTCCAGATGAACTGTCCGAAGATAAACTCCTTGTCGCGCACGGCGCACCATGCATCATAGCCCACACCATTCTCGCTGCCATAGATGACACGCTTGGGATAGGTCTTGTGATCCTCGTCGTAACGGTTCTCGGTGTAGTTATAGCCCACCACGTCGACAGCCTCGGGATACTCCGTCTGGTTGCTCATCACCACGCCAGCCAGGGCACCAGTGACGGGACGCGAATCGTCGTGACTGCGCACGATGGCCGACAGTCGCTTGGCTATCTTGCCGATACGCTCGGCATTGGGGCGCTTGGGATCGTAACCGCCAAACATAGGCTGGTTGATGACGGCATTGCCACCATCCAGCACGGGGTGCGAATAGGGATCGTTGGGATAATCCACCTCGTTGCCGATGCTCCAAAGGATGATGCTGGGATGGTTGCGGTCGCGGCGCACCATATCGGCCACATCGGTGTCGATCCACTCCTCGAAGAAGTCGAACGTGCCGTCGTAGCTTGGCGTACCGTTGTTCCAACCCTCTACCCACTTACGCTTGGGGAACTCCCACTCGTCGCTGGCCTCGTCCATGACCATGAGGCCCAGACGGTCGCACAGGTCGTAGAGCACGGGCGACTGCGGGTTGTGGGCACAGCGGATGGCATTGACGCCAATCTCCTTGAGCTTGATGAGTCGACGCTCCCACACCTCGGCAGGCACGACAGCGCCCAGCGTACCGGCATCGTGATGCAGGCAGACGCCCTTCACCTTGGTGTTCTTGCCATTGAGGCTGAAGCCGTGGTCGGGAGTGAACTCGAGGGTGCGGATGCCCACGGTGGTCTCGTTGCCGTCGATGCTGTCGGCACCGGCAAGGAGCGTGGTGCGAAGGGTGTAGAGATAGGGATCGTTGAGGTTCCAACGATGAGGAGACTTAATGGCTAAGTTAAGAGTTAAAAGGGAAGAGTTAAAAGTTAAGGGGGAAGAGTTAAGAGTTGCTCCTTCCTTCTTGCTGCTTGCGCCAACGGCCTTTTGCGCCTTAGCCACCAACTTGCCCGATGCATCGTACATCTCGGTCTTGACCGATAGCGAACGGTCATTGGCCTGCGACTGCGCCACCTCGACCTTCACCTCCACGCTAGCACTGGCGTTGGTTATCTTTGTAGCCTTCCACGACGTACCCCACTGGGCCAGGTGTGTGGCGGGAGCCGTAACGAAATACACATCGCGATAGATGCCGCTACCCGTGTACCAGCGCGAGTCGGCATACTTGCTGTGGTCCACGCGCACTGCCAGCACGTTCTCGCCCTCCTTCAGATAGGGCGTCATGTCGTACATGAACGAGGCATAACCGTTGGGGCGCTTGCCCAGCAGATGTCCGTTCAGGTACACCTCGCTGCGGTTGTACACACCTTCGAAGTAGATGTATTTCATTGCCTTGGCAGCATCCTGCATGTCGGCACTGCTCACTGTGAAATGCTTGCGATACCAGCCAATACCGCCAGGCAGATAGCCCGTGCAGCTGGCCAAGGTGGGCGACAGCTGGCCCTCGATGCTCCAGTCGTGGGGCAAGGTGCGGCGCTGCCACTTCGAGTCGTCGACACGAGGCTGGGCATAGGTGCTGTCATCATGATTCAGAGTGAAGAGCCATCCGTCGTTGAAGAGTGCGGGATGGCCGAAAGAGACCTGTGCATTGACATTCTGCGAGCAGAGCATCAGGGCTGCACTGGCAATAAGAGAATAGAACTTCTTCATAGATTTGCGGTTATGAGGTTATAATTTTTTTTCGAATTATCGAATTATCGAATTATCGAATTATCGAGGTTTCGAGGTTTTGAGGTTTCGTTTATGCGGTTCTCGTCCCTACCAGCCCTTTATGTGCCAGATGGCCTTCACCTTGCCGTTGATGGTGAGGTGGTTGAGCAGTGCGATGGCGAGGGTGAGGCCGATGCCTACGAGGATGGTGAGCAGGGTGGAGACTGTGGGTAGTTCGTCGTAGAGGGTACCGAACTGCGGCAGATAGCAGCTGCGGGCAAACGACATGAGGGGGATGGCAGCAAGGAGCGAGACGAGACTCATGCCGTGGGCCAGTACCTGGAAGGGACGTGCCACACGCTGTATGGGATAGCCCATGACAAGCAGATTGTCGATCTTGACGGTGTGCTTGTGCAGCAGGATGAAGATGCTGAGCATGAGGATGTAGAAGGCCAGGAACGTGATGAGAACGCCGACGGCCAGGACGATGAGCGAGACGGTGCGCAGGAAGGAGGCGGTGCGCGATGCCTGGTCGTCGCCCTGCTCGGTCTCCATGGAGTGGTCGTCGAGATAGGTGGTGAGCTGACTGTCGGTGAGGTTGCTGGCCTGCACGATAAGGCGCGAGGGCTGCTGACTGCCGGCCTCGTGACAGAGGCGCTCGTTCTGCCGCTGCAGCCAAGCCTCGGGAACGAGGATGGTGTTGATCTGCTTGGAGAAGCCCACCACATGGGCCGTGCAGTGAGTCTGTGCCTTGTCGCCCGCCAGTGTGAGCTGTATGGGCACCTGGGCTATGGCCGAGGGTGTGAGCGAGGGAAGGTCGCGACTGGAGGCGTAGCCGAAGTTGTAGAGGTTAAGGTAGTTCTGCGGAAGGATGATGGGGCACTCGGCGTCGGAATACTCCGTCCAGTCCTCGCGCACCACGTCGATGTACTGGTCGGGGATGGACTCGAAGAACATCTCCGTGCCGAAGACGCCCTGCATACCAGCCATGCTGACCGTGGCGAAGACCGAGAAGCGCGAAGGGGTGAAGGTGGCCACGTCGCTGACGAACGGCTGCTGACGCAGTTCGTCGATGTCGCGCTGACTGAAGACAGGCTTGCGACCCGACACATAATTCATCTCGCTCACCCGCTTCGACACGACGAACTGCCCGGGCTTCATGAAGCTGTCGCGCGAGGTGAACATAGGCAGTACGTCCTGCATGAACTGCACCGCTGTGAGCACGATGGCCAGACCCAGTATGTTGGCCAAGGCGAAGGCACACAGCTGGCGGATGCTGATGCCACGGAACAGCAACAGGAAATGCAGCGGAACCCACCTCCTCTTCGAAGACAGGTTCCGCTCACTATTATGTTTCTCGCTCAAAGACATATATTATATATAAGGTATAAGGGACTCCTGCTTAGTAGGCATAGGAGTCGTATTCGTCCCATGCAACCGTATCGACGGCTACTGTGTCCATATCCAAGTAATCCTCGTCCACATACTCCACGTACTCGTCGTAGCTGTCGTTGCGGAACATGCCGTCGCGCAGCTCCTTGACAAGGTCCACGCAGCTCTGGGTGAGGAGGGCCAGAGGGTTGGCCTTCTTGTCGGTGAGATAGAGTTTCCACACCAGCTTACCGGGTTTGTCGAGGTACATCTCGGTGTAGTCGTACTGCTTCAGCTGCTTCTGTACGTACTCCTTCATCTCCTTGTTGCCGTTCATCTTGCCGGCCACCCGGCTTATGAAGTTGGCATCGCAGCAGGCATAGAACAGCTTGCCCTCGGCATCGCGGCCCGTGAAGGCCTTGGTCATGGGTGTGAAGGGCTTGGGGTCGTAACCTACAGCAAAGCCCGAGACGTTGTTCTTGCAGCCATATACCATCCACGAGCTGACCACGGAGTTCATGTCGCCCGTCTCGTAGTCGTAGTCGTAGCTATGGCTGAAGACCTCGCGATAGAGGCCGCCCGCTACCGTCTCGGACCGATTGCTCTCCTGGAAGGCCTTGACGATGGAGTTGTCGGTCGTCTGCATGTAGCCCACCATCACGGGGTTGCTGCCATGGGACGTGTCGATGTCGTAGAGCGACCATGCCATGTTGCCCTTGGCCGAGCACAGCATCTTGCGGAACATTCTCCTGTCCTCGCCCTTCATCTGCTTGAACAATCCATCCTCTTCCAGGGCATCCCATATCTTCTCGCCGTCGATGCCGCACAGCATGTTCAGACCGCTCTGGGGCAGGTACTTGAACAGACTGCCGTCGATCTTCTGTGCACAAGCAGCCATATTGTCAAGCTCCTCTTTCCACTGCGCGTCGTCGGTCAGCACCTCGCCAGTGATCGAGCACTCGCCATCGTTCATCTCCAGGTCGGCCAGCAGGTCTATCTTCGACAGGTCGAGGTCGAGGTCGCGCAGCTCACTCTCCTTCCGGGCCATTTCTTCCAGCGCATCGCCCGTTATCATCAGCTGCACGATGCCGTCGCGCGAACAGAGTTCCGTCATCTTCTGCGCGGCAGCCATGGTGCCCTTCTCGTCCTTGTTCTGGAACAAGTCCTGCACGTCGCGTCGGCAGTCGTCCTCGTCGGCACCGAAGGGAATCTCGGCGATGTAGAAGCTCTCGTCGTCGAAGTATACGGCCGTGCGACCGAAGTAGATGTACGACAGGTCGTTCTTCGTCTTCACCTTCTCCACATCGGCCTCCTTGGCCATGGTGTTGAGGAAGGATGCAAAGTCGTCATCGTCGTAGACCGAACCCACCAGTACTGAATTCATGCGATGGCCCTGTGGGGTGACGTAGAAGACGACGGGGTCGCGCAGGTCGAGGCCCAGGTTCAAGGGGTTGGAGATGATCTCCTCGATCTTCTCGCGCGTTTCCTTGCGCAGGTTCGACTCCTTCAGCGCCTTGCGCATCTCCTTCTTGGCATCGCTGTTGTCGGCCAGCTCCGACTTCTCCAGTATCTGTTTCACATCGAAGCGCACCAGCACATAGGCATCGTCGGGAATGAGTTTGCTGTACTTAGGCATCTTCGAGCACGATGACAGCAACATCGTGAGCAGAAAGGCTACGGAAAGTAGAAAACCGAAATTCTTTTTCATAATCTTTATGTTGTTTGTTGTGATTAAGACTAAGGGACAGTGCTGCCGGCAAGGCGCATCACGGGGGATGTCATTCCGTCCATGACACATGCCCATGCCATTTGCGTGGCAAAGATACACATTATTTTATTATAATAGCAATTTTCCACCGCTTTAACACATCTTTTTTTCTTTTTAGCATCGAAAGGGCATGAATTTGGTCGTTTAGGGGATTAGTCGTTTAGGGGTAACGAAAATTAAAAAAATGGAGAAAATTTTCTTTCTTTTCTGAATTTTCGTTTAGGATTAGGCGTTTAGGAGACTAGGAGAGTGGGCGTTTAGGGGATGAGGATTAGTGAAAAGTGAAAAGTGAATAATACTTAATCTTTTTAATACTTTTATTGATACTACAATGCATGCTTCATCCAACGTATTAATAAATTATCAGTATTAGGTATTTTTCACTATTCACTATTCACTAGAATTATGAGTTTTGGTCGTTTAGAATACTAGGAGATTAGTCGTTTAGGGGGTAACGAAAATTAAAAAAATGGAGAAAATTTTCTTTCTTTTCTGAATTTTCGTTTAGGAGTAGGCGTTTAGGAAACTAGGAGAGTGGGCGTTTGGGGGATTAGGCGTTTAGGGGTAACGAAAATTAAAAAAATGGAGAAAATTTTCTTTCTTTTCTGAATTTTCGTTTAGGATTAGGCGTTTGGGAAACTAGGAGTCCTCACTAGGCAGGGAGGGGGTCGTGGGGGATTTGTCAGAAAGTCGCTGCATGAATTAGATAAAACCGTAGCGAAAATTAGATAAAATCGTAGCGGTAAATAGGTTAAAACCGCAGCGATAAATAGGTCAAAACCGTAGCATGTTTTCATTGCACGGCAGCTGTTAAACACACATTTAGCAGCTGTTAAACACACATTTAGCAGCTGTTAAACACACGTTTAGCAGCTGTTAAACGCATGTTTAGCAACTGCCAAACGCACGTACGGCAGCTGCTAAACGCACGTACGGCAGCTGCCAAACGTGGAAAATACACGAAACGCATAGTCTGACCTCAGCCCTAGCCCGCCCCAAGGCGGGGAATAGAATGGAGACAAGGAGGGTAATCTGCAATTATTAAATCCGGGGTGATAGATTATTGCCACGCGCCACCTCTATACAAACAAAAGAGACAATACAGACAATACGTTTCACTTTAAATCTCACAGTATTATGGTACACCGATCTGTCATCAAGAACTTCACCGAGAAGAACCACACCCTCATGCTCACCCTCAGCACCCTCCTCCCCTTCTTCAGCGTCATCGCCATCTTCTACATGATGCTGTGAGATAGCGGAATAGCCACGACTTCGGCTGTAGCACGGAAATGTTTTAAACGCACCTTTGACGATGTTCAAAAGTGCGTTTGAACCTATTAATTATTGTTGTCCGGAAAATGACTCTTCCAAGATTTTGAGTGATAATCTGACATGATAAGGTCTTATTAGAAACCAAAAATAGCACAAAAATGGCAAAGA
>JAGHUS010000154.1 GCA_018064685.1 Bacteroidales bacterium
GTCAGCAAGCAGGATGCCGACCACTATGCCAACAACTTCCTTGCCATCGATGGCCGCCACATTATGTCGGTTGCCAATCAGTCGGAAGAGCTGCAGCAGGCTTATCGCGACAATGGAGTCACTGTGGAATGGGTACCGCTGGAGAACCTCATCGGTGGCTATGGAGCAGCTCACTGCATGACGCAGGTATTGCGTCGCGATGTGTATAAACCAACACCAACCGGTATCAGCGAGGTTGCTGCCAGCACCTCCGCAGGAACACAGAAATACCTTAAGGATGGCGAAGTCCTCATACAAAAGGAGAACGAGACCTACTCCGTCAGCGGCACTCGCCGATAAAAACTGAATAAACCGATAAGCTTTTCGGAAAAGAACGTATCTTTGCGCACACACAAGTACGAGTATGACATCAGATAGAAGCAATCCTAAATTCAGAGAAATCACATGTTACCACTCATACTATTCCTCGTACTGTCCCTCACTTCTATAGTTTGGTTATTATACATCAAACTCCGCAGACAGATGCTCCTGCCGCGTGGCGAACGCCAATATGCCGAACTGCTCACACTTGCCTTGCCTGCTGCAGCAACGATAGTCAATGCTGTGCTTGTCTACCGTTTCACTACCGTCGGCCTCAGTATCACGGAGCATATCATCCAGATGATGGCGTGCTGTGCTATCATCCCACCGCTCTATCTGCACTTTGCACGGCAGGTGGGCAGGCCGATGAACAGCACCATCACCGTGGTGCTATGGTTGCTATGCCTGTTGGTGCTGCTGCCCGAGGTGGTAATATATAATCCTTTCTCCACTTACGAACCCCTCCGTTTCACGCCGAAGCCGTTTGCAATCTATGTGGTGTCGCATGGCGAGAAACTGTGGGCGATATACACGGGCGACCTTATGGCCATCCTGCAGGCACTCGTCACCATCCTGAGAGTCGTGCCCCTGATGCGTAAGTTGCGCGAGAACAGCCTCCGCCTCAGCAGTTCCGTGTATGCCTTCTTCGCCTGGTGGCTGACAACAGCCCTTTATATAATTGTTGTGTCAACCTTCGATATGGAGCATCTCGCCTCCGCTGCCGGAACATGGTTCTATTACATGGGCATGAGCTTCAGCCTCGTGACCCTCAACATTCTCTTTGCACTTGGCTTCGACCGTCATCCCGTGGAGACGGAGCAGGGCGAGGTGGTTGAGAATATGGATGCCTATCTCGATCGCGCCTATGCTGGACTGGCACAGCAGATGGAGGCGGTCATGACCGAGGAGCAGGTCTTCCGGCAGCCTGGCTACACAGTGGAAGATATGTGCGAGCGACTGCATACAGACCGTAAGCAGCTTTCGCAGATGATGAAGCACCACTATGGCATCCATTTCCCCGAGTACCTAAACAACCGTCGCCTGAAGTATGCCCAGCAGCTGATGCTCACTACCCAGATGAAGATGGTGCAGGTGGCCGAGGAGAGTGGTTTCGCAGGCACTAGTCACATGAACCGCCTCTTCCGACAGCAATTCGACTGCACACCCACTGCGTGGCTGAAGGAGCAAAGGGATTCGTTGCGTACGCCCTGAATACTCTCACTAACAGCATATTACACTGAATGCGCACATTCTGGAAATGGCAAAAATCCAGAATGTGCGCATCTTTTTGCCGGAATGTGCGCACGTAATTCCATTATATACAACAGATAAATGAAATATCTTTAGCATATTTGAACGCAAATTTATAATCCTTAAAAACGAACAGCAATGACACTAAGTACATTTACCGTCATCGGTATCATCCTCTTCGTCTTGGCAGCCCTTGTGCTTGTAGCCATGATGATCACCCACCGTCCCACCCGGATGGGACGACATTACCATAGTGCTAAATGATAATTTGAAACAAACAAATATAACAAATATGAAAGCAACAACATTTTTCAGGCAAGCATTTTTTCTTTTGATAATGCTATGCACATTTTCTACTCAGGCCAGGGCAGATGACGAACTGACCCTGACCGCTACTTATGATTACGCTAATCATGTGCTCAAAATCCATGCTGATTATTCTGGAAGAGATTTATTTTACGATAGGACTGAAGGTATCACTCTTTCGCTTAACAATACCCAGGTAGGTCGATATTTTCCAACGAGAAAATCAGAATCCGAGTATGAAGTACCAAATTTAAAATTAACGGATGGATTTTACACACTCTGGACAACTGATAATACATTCCAGGGTCATTCGGACTTCATACCTAAGACCAGTTGCACTTTCTGGGTCTGCGGTCACACTAATTATATAAATGGCTATTGCTCTATATGCAATGGACCTCAGCAACCATCGAAAGAGAATGGTGTATATCAGATTGCAAACGCAGGCAACTTGTATGCCTATGCTCAGAATCCCGATGCGCCTGCCATACTGATAAACGACATTGTGATTAATGAGAATGTTCTTGACTCAAACGGAGATTTAACACCTGGAGAAAAGATATTGTGGACTCCTTTCTCTTCAAGTAAGGATTTTGATGGTAACGGACATTCCATTAGCGGTCTTTATGTTAATACAGGAGGAGCAGCAGGCCTCTTCAGTGTGATCTCGAATATGACTATCAAAAATCTGACAATCAAAGACAGTTATATAAGAGGAGGCGCTAACGTTGGTGGTATAGTTGGTGAAGTACGTGGTAGTACTACATTTATAGGCTGCCATAATGCTGCTACAATAATTGCCGATGCATGGGTAAGCGATGTGGCGGGCATTTGCGGTAAAGACACGTATAATGTAGCCCAATTCATTTCTTGCTTGAATACAGGAAAACTTTATTCTCAGGCAATACCAACCAACGCTATCTGCGATAAGGGTATTATCAAAAATTGTTTATGTCTCGAGGGAACAGCAAAAAATTTTACAAACGAAGCCAATCAAACGGCAAGAAGCGTCACAGCAGAAGAGTTGAGGAATGGAACTGCAATCCTGCAGCTCAACGAAGGTTTTGCAGATGACGCCTTGATATGGTATCAGAAATTGGGAACTGATGACTGTCCTCACACTTACACAAACGGCGATGACATTGTATATGGTGGATTTGAGCACGGCAGTTCTGTGGCTATCGCTTATAACAACAACAATAACGTTTCTGGTTCTTATCATCATTTTCCGTTCAATAGTAACGGAACAACAGAGGAGACCGGCGGACATGGTTACAGTGTCGTAGATGGTGTGTGTCAGGTATGTCATATCACGTGTACGCACGATTCATATACTAATGGAGTATGTAATTCGTGTCATTATCATTGCCCACACGTCTTTTTCAACGGATGCAACGAGGGCAACTGTAGCATCTGTGGCATGAACATGACAGGCGTTTATGAGCCTGCGCCAAAGGCTGCTGATGGATATTATGAGGTTAGCAATGGAGGACAACTCATCTGGGTGTCTCAACACCTGGGTAGTTTCCGATTGATGAATGACATCGTTGTCAACGAAAATTTACTCAATGCAGATGGAACCGTTCGAGATGCTTCATCCATAAAGCATAAGATGGCAGATAATAAAATGCCCATGTATGTCACAGTTGATGGTTGCGGTCACACCATAAGCGGATTGTACGGTAAATACTTTATTGGCGAGTGGTTGAGATATGGAACCATTAAGAATCTTGGTATCGTCGATTCTTGGTTTGAGGTAGCTACCATTGCTAAAGAAATCAGCTATTCCCAAGTTAAAAACTTCTATACCGTAGCTACAGTACAAGGGTGCAGAGTTTCTACATTATTCTATAATTCAACCATTGACAACTGTTTCTTTGCAGGAAAGAATTCAGCAACAACACCTGCTTTCGATACAATACGAGAATCATCCTTGCTGAATCTCTGGACTTCTGGATACCAGATGTTCAATACCGAAGTTACCTTCATTCCTGACGTAGAGATTGAACCAAGCGTTAAAACCAACTGTAATACCTCTATCACTCAGAAAGAATTTGCATCGGGTAGGGTGGCTTACGATATGAACCAGGCGAGCACAGAAGGAAAGAGGGTCTGGTTCCAAACTCTCGGTGTTGATGAACACCCTGTCTTAACGTCAAACGGAAAGAACTCGGTGTACATGGTTACCGATTGTCAGAACAACCAGAGTCTTTCAAACGTGGGTCAGGACGAATTGGATGAGGACAAACACTACTTTGAAAAGACAACTGGAGTCTGCATTTTTTGCGGTTCAGGAGTTCCTGGTCATCAGAATCCAGAAGATGGCTACTATGAAATTGAAACCTATGGTGACTTGTGCTGGTTTAGAGCAGAAGCACAGAAGAATCCTACCATCAATGGACGACTGATGAATGACATCGTCATGAATCCTGCCGTTAATGTAGAGGACAAGTCAGCTTTGCACAGATGGTCAAGCATAAGTGATTTTAAAGGTATCTTTGATGGTCAGCACCATACCATCTCTGGATTGTATGGAGAATCTCTGTTTGATTTACTAATGGAAGCCACAGTCTCAAATTTGGGAATTGTTGACTACATTCTGGTGTCAGGTGGTCCTGTACTGGCAGAGAGTATAAATAAGTCAACCATCAAATCATGCTATGCGTACAATACTCTCCTTCCTGGTCATCAAGAGAACCCTCTTGTTAATAGCTCAAACAACAGTACCATTGATGGATGTTATGTTTTTACATCACGAGACTACAATAGTATTGTAAAAACATCTCAGTCGCATACAACAATACTCAATTCGTGTGTATTAAGTGGACAATATTCCAAGATTGTCATAAATGGTGATGCAACCATGTCAAACTGCGGGGTTCTCACTGCCGGACAGTTTGCCGATGGAACAGCAACCTGGATGCTGAATGGCGGTAGGTATGATGGTGAACAGTCTTATTATCAGAGACTGGAAGAGGACAATCATCCTATCTTTGTGAAAACTGACAACAACGCTATCTATGGTATTCCCGACTTAGAGGGTGAAATGTGGTACCAGAACATCAACCTTGTCGATGGACATTCAGTCATTTTTGATAACAATGACTATGTATGTGTTTTCGACCAAGCACCAGTGTATAGTACTCTCGACAAACACGACTACATGACACTCACAGCCATAGGTCGCCCTGTGACCATTGGTATGAGGAAGACCGGCTCGCCCGAAAACTTCAAACTGCAGTACGCTGCCAAGGAGAAAACATGGAATACCGTTGAACTTAGCGGCACGAACACACAAATCCTTACCATCGCTGCCGGCGATACCATCTATTTCCGTCGCCCGGATGATGCAACCATCAGCGGCATAGCTAAGAGCAGTGCTGACTACTGGTCATTCACCATGGAGGGCGAAGGTATGATTGAGGTCAATGGCAATATTCTGTCGTTGCTCGACAAGAAAGTAAGTAAAAACAGCACCTTCGGCGACCACGCTTTCGAAAACCTGTTCAACGGTTGTGAGCAGCTGACGGTTGCGCCTTCATTGCCATTCACCCAGCTCAAGCCATTCTGCTACGCACAGATGTTTGCAGGCACAGGCATTCGCAAAGCTCCTGTATTGCCTGCCACCCAGATTCCTGAAGGTGCATACATGGGAATGTTCCAGAACTGTAAGGAACTGACCCAGGCTCCCGAACTGCCAGCAACAAAACTTGGATGCCAAGCTTATGCAAACATGTTCAATGGTTGTGAAAAGATCAATTTGTTGAAACTTCCCGACACCGAATTCGTTAATTGTGACGAAACCGCAGAGAAGGATCCATTGCGCAACTGGCTTGCCGGTACGGCATCGGTGGGTAAACTGGTGGTTTCATACGAGATGTCACAGAACTCAATCGTTGCACAGAACAAACCATCAGGATGGAAATTCCCAACATATTTCTTCAAAGAAGTAAAGATCAGCACAGACAAAGACACGCAAACTGCTCTGAACAGACTGCGCAACGAGGGCTACATTCCACTTGAGAAGGACCTTAACGAAGACACTAGGTCGGGTGATGACGCCTATGATGTTTACCTCGGCTACAAATTCACGTACGATCCAACAGAAGCAATCACCCAGCTCATGGTCATAGACAAATCACAAGATGATATTGTTCATGACAGACAGTGGTTGACAACTCCCTACACAAATTATGGTGGCAAGGATTTCTACCTTTGTCCTTACTATGGCGATGACAAAGAGGGAGCATGTTTAAACCGAGGACGACACCATGAAGTAAGATGTCTTAGCTTGTTCTATTCAAAGACGGGAAACACCAACCCTGATGCAACGTTCTATACTTCTATTGACCGAGTCTTGAGATCTAACGTATCTGGCAGTAAACAATATGTTCCATGGCTTACTTATGGAGGTCAGTATTTGGCTCATTGCGATACAAACTCAGACTACGAAGGCGATAATTTTGTTCGACATCACACGCTCGAGGTGACTAAAGAGGCACATAGCCATAGTTATACCGCAATTTTCAATTGGAGCGATGACAGAAAGAGCTGCTTTGCAGACATGACATGTATTGAATGTGGAGCAACGACTAATAATGTGGCTTGCAGCATGTCATCAAAGCAACTTGTTGCACCCTCTTGCGTAGAGTTGGGAGTAATAAGATATACTGCAACAGTCACAATCGAAGAACAGACTTTCACCGATTATACTGAATCTACTTATGGCGAATTACAGGCACACAACTATTGCCAGAAACAAACAACCGAGGTATATCTGAAGGATGCAAGTACTTGCACCGAGGCTGCGACCTACTGGTTTAAGTGTGCTAACTGTGATGCTATGAGCACAACTGAGTTCTACACAAGCGAGGACGAAAAGGACAAAGCAAAGGGACATACATACAACAACGAAGCTTCGCAAGATGATCCTGAGTTCTACATCTGTTCGGTTTGCGAACATGAAGACCATTGCCGTAAGACTAACCTTTCGTTTACAGCTGTTGATGCTGACATGACCATTGGTATGGCTAAGACTGGTTCGCCTGACAACTATATGCTGGAATATTCTCCAGACATGACAACATGGACAACCGTTGAACTAACAGCTACCAACAGCAACATTGTTGTAATTCCTGCTGGTAAGACCTTCTATTTCCGCCATGGCAGTGAGACAGCAACAAAACAAATATCAAAGGGTGACAATTCTTATTGGACATTCACCATGGAAGGCGAAGGTACTGTAGAGGCGAACGGAAACATCATGTCGCTGATTGACGCATCATGTCAGCAGACCGAACTCCCGATACAGCCGCAGCATGTGTTCACCAAGTTGTTCTACAATTGTGAAAAGCTTACCGTAGCACCACGCATGGATGCCATCACCGCTGTGCCTCAGTGGGGCTTCGTGAGCATGTTCGCAGGTTCGGGCATCAAGGCCGCACCGGCACTGTCAGCAACCTACATTCGCGACGGAGCTTACAGTTCAATGTTTGAGAACTGTAAGGAACTGGTCAGCGTACCTGCACTCCCTGCCACAAACTTGAATCGTTGTGCTTACTGGAATATGTTCAAGGGTTGCGACAAACTCACAAGCATTGAGATTGCCAACATCGAAAGCATGGTGGAGGAAGAAGGTTCAACTGGTCGTGAGAACTCTTTCCACGATATGCTGGTTGGAACTGCAGTGGGCACTATAGGTGTGATGTATATGCCCGATGCCATGGTGGGAAGCAACGATATACACCTGCCAGAGAACTGGAATGTACAGAGCATCGACGGTCACCACTTTGTTCCCGAGACTGACGAGGAAGGCAACACTATCTGGGAGTGGGATGGTGTAACAAAGGCTACGCTGAAGTTTGTATGCACCAAGAATCCACTGCACAAGGACGAACATGTATTCACTGGCGACGAGATTACGAGTGAGGTGACTACCCAGACCTCGTGTACGGTTGATGGTGTTCGTGCATTCACCGTATTCATCACCATCGACGGCGTGGAGTACAAGAGTACGAAGGAGGATGTAGAACCTGCACCTGGTCACAACTATCAGTATGGTGTCTGCCAGAACTGTGGTGACTCTCCTTCACACTTCGATGAGTTCACCATCACCGATGGCGATCCTTATATTATTACGCATCCGTGCGAGATTGGTTCGCTCACATACAGTCGCTTCTACCCAGAGAACGTGTGGAGCGCATGGTTCACTCCGTTTGATGTCAATGCTTCACATCTCAAGGCGAACGGTCTCACACCTGCCTACATCGAAGGCATACACAACTACGACGACAACGAGGACGGCACCATCGACCGCACGGTGATGGAGATTGTGAAGATCAGCAACGGACGACTCATGGCTGGCACTCCACTGCTCGTTCGTGCTGACGAAGGATATTCGGAAAAACTGGAACTCAGCGATGTGACGATGAAGACAAATAGTGATGTTCAGTCATTGCAGTCTTCTACGACTACTTCTACATTCAACTTCATCGGCACATACGCAGGCACTACAGCTGCTGCCACAGACAATTTCTATAGTCTTAATAACTCGGGAACGATGGTTCACCGCACAGGCACGATCCTTCCATTGCGCTGGTACTGCCAGATTGAGCAGAAGCCATCATTCATCGGAGAGGAGACCTCCGCACCAGCCCTTGCACGCGCCATCTACATAAAAGTAATCGGTGAGGAAGACCAAGTGACAGGCATACGCACCTTGTACGACGAGGCTGACAAGACACTGGAGCGCGCCGATGGCATCTTCGACCTCAGCGGACGCAAGTTCTCAGCACCTCAGCATGGAAAGATAAACATTGTTAACGGCAAAAAGCAGTATGTAAGATGAAAAAGGAATATATAAAGCCCATGAGCCGTATCTTTCATAGCGACCATCAGGACATCATCTGCCAGAGCCCATACGGTCCTAACAGCGAAGGAATACCTTTCGAGGGAGAAGGCGGCGATGAGGAAATCTATTGCCCATCTCGCGCCAAAGGATTATGGTATGAGTGGTAATCATCACTCGCCCTGACCCATAACCAAACCGACTGACTCTGCGGCAACACACCAAGCCACAAGAGCCAGTCGGCTTTCGTTTATCTTCAAGCCTCAACAGTTCCACAAGGTTCAGTTGAGGCATTTTGATTCCTGACGCTTAATCTCTTCTCATCGTCACTCAACTTGTTGTTTTCCTGTGGCTGTGCAGGAGTAGCCTCTCGCTGTTATGGTTCCTCTGGCAACTCATCAGGGATATTCACATCAAGGAGTGAATCGGCATTCTGATAAGCAAAGATAATCTTGGCTCTGTCAGATGGATCGAGGATGAATCGGCGCAGGATGCTCGACATGTTGGTGATGACGAAACGCTTTGGCACGTCCTGACCCGTCACCTTCTTCAGGAAGCGGGCGGCTTTCATCTTATCAAGGGTAGCCACCAAAGCATCGAAACGTCCATGGTCGTTGATGTTCTCGGTGGTAGTGTCCTTGCTGATGAGTTCCTTCAGCTTGTTGATGTTGAGACTGTTTCTTCGAGACCCTCGTCATCTGTGGCACGTTGATTTTTGCTTATCAGAGAGAAACTTGTAGAAGATAAGGCCAAGGATATAATCCTTATACTCATTGGCATCAATCTTATTGCGCATGTTGTTGGCAGATGCCCAGATGCGGTTTGCAAGCAGTTGCTTATTCATATCGTGAATCTATTTTATCGTTTTCGGGTGCAAAGTTAGTTGCCATGTGTGCAGGCTATTTGCATAGCAGGATAAAGAGAAGGTTTTTTTACACATCGGGGTCTGACGCTCTTGTGTGAAAATGATGAAAGAAACAAAGAATAGCAAACGGGGGGGGGTAGCCATTTGCTATTCTTTATGTTCACCCTCCCGGACCTTCTCCCCAACCCTTTTCCTTGAAAGGACGAGGGGCTACCGCGAAGGCAGAAGGACGTACCCCAATAGCTATCCTCCCGCTCAGGGGAGTTAGAGGGGGGGGCTTCTTCTTTCTTCTTTTTTATTGCGGCCTAACCATGCCGAGGGATACGGGGATGCCGTCGGGACTGTCGAAGGTGCCTATGGCATACTGCTTGCCGTCCTGCTCCCAGAAGGAGGTGAGGGTGAGGGAACCGGCTCCGCTGGCGTTGAGCTTGCCGTTGTTCCAACGGGCGCTGAAGACATCGTCGAGCTCTTTCTCCTCGTCGATCTTCTCGTTGGAGGTGAGGAAGCGGGTGCTGTGACGCTTGATGGTGAAGGTGAGGTCGTTGCCTGTGCCTGCTATGACGACGTTGGCCAGGGTGTAGGCCTTGACGCCGTACTTGTTCTTGGGATCCTGGAAGAAGAGGGCCTTCCAACCACCTTGCACGTCGTCGAGGGTGCTGAGGGTGGCAGCACCGCGGGGCATGCCCTTGACTTGTGCCTTACCGATGTACCAGTTGCTGAAGTCGGCGTCGGTGGGGGGCTCCTGGGTTCCCTTCATGGGTTCCTCTACGGCTTCCTCTACGACGGGCTCGGGCTCGGGCTCGGGCTCGGGTTCGGGAGCAGTGGCTGGTGCCGGCTCGGGGGCTGGTGCGGGCTGTGCCTGGGCGGCGGGTGCGGACTCGGCGAGCTCGGTCTTGGGCTCGTCCTTCTTGTCGAAGACGAAGAACCACAGGGCGGCTCCGATGCCTGCTAGCACGACTACCGAGAGGAGGCAGATGAGGAGTGTCTTATTGCTCTTCTTGGCTGGCTTCTTGGGTTGAGGAGCGGGCTGAGGAGCCGCTGGCCTTGGTGCAGGCTGAGGTGCAGGCTGGGGAACCAGTCGCCTTGGAGCGGGGTGGGGCCCACGATTCGTAGCCGCTGGCCGG
>JAGHUS010000098.1 GCA_018064685.1 Bacteroidales bacterium
GCATACTCATTTCCCTGTCATAAAATGTTATTTTTCCATGCTTCAATTTCCATCTTCTTTCGCATGAATTCTCTACGCCACGCCCGAGACGTATATACGCCACGGCCGTGGCGTATATACGTCACGGCCGTGGCGTACAAGCGTCACGCCCGTGGCGTAGAGAATACTTCCCCCATAAAAATTTTATTGTCAACACAGTAATGCTGATTTGCACACTTTAGGGAAATATTTTTTAATATAGGCACGTTTTATTTCTTTGCCTTGGGCGCAACGTGGAACTTGTACGTCAGCGTGGCCATGACGTAGCTGGGGATGGAGCGTACCCACGTCTCGGTGCGGCCCTGGCTGTTGTAGTCCTGCGTGATGCTGTTGATTTGCTGCAGGATGTCATAGCCGGCGAGGGTGAGTTGCAACTTCTTCTTCCAGAACGAACGGCTGACGGAAGCGTTCCACACCCAGTTAGTGGTGTTCATGGAAGGGGTGTCGTAGCCGGAACGGACGTAGAGCATGAGGTCGGTGGCGAACTGTATCTCGGCAGGGAGCATGTACTGTGCATGGAGGTTGTACTCGTGGTTGAGTGTGGTGCGTGTGGTGAATCCGGCACGTGGACTCTGGTAGCGCGTCCAGTTCCATCTGCCAATGAGCCATACGCCCTCCCAATCCCAACTGGCCTTCATGTAGCGCAGCGTCAGGCTGGGGATGAAGGTGTGGGAGTTGACCTCGCTGCGTTCACCGCCTATCAGATCGATATTGTGGCGGTAAACATAGTTGGCCGATACACCATAGCTGAAATTCAAGGACTTACCGAGGTGCTGGCCGTGTCCTACCTTTGCCGCTGCCTCCCAGTTGCCATTGATGTTGGTGGGGCGATAGGTATAGACACCCGTCAGCGGATTGAAACTATAGGCCGTGGCGATGGCATTCTGCTGCCTTCTGTATTCCACGTCGAAGGCCTGACGAGTGATTTCCTCCCACCGCATCGTGTACTTGGTTCTTTCGAAATGGGCAGAGAGCTTATGGTCCTGCTGATGCTTCAACTGATTGCCTCCCAGTGTGATGCGCTGTGGGTCATAGTCATCGCGGATGTTCAGTAGCGACTGGATGTCGGGCTGACGGTTGGTGAGGTCGTAGGTCAGTTGGAACGACTTCTCAAATCGGTTTTTGCCATCCAATTCCTTGTGACGTTTCCATTCATAATTGAGCATCGCCTCGGGTAGGATGGAACGGCGTACGTAGCTTGTATCGAGCTGATTACGCTGGTAGTGCTCGTGCTCATAGATGATATTGACGGGCAGGATGAGCTTCACCTTGTTCTGATTGCCATCACGCTCCTTGCCGTAGCTCAGGGTGAGCTTGGGACGGTTGGAGACGGTGTGGCGATCCTCGGTATAGGAGTTGCCGCGGTCGAGTCCCTGCAACAAGTGTTCACGAGTGGAAGGCAGCATGCCTAGTACTTGGTCGGCCGTCCAACCACTCACCTGATCCAGTCGGTAGCGCTCCTGCTCCTTGTGTTTCTGCTCCCACCAGAAATCATAGTTGAACAGCATGCTCAGTCCGCATTTGAGGTTCATGGTGTATTCGTTGTATGAAGAGAAACCATTGTCGTGGCTGGGCGAGAGGTTGTAACGGTTGCGAAAGTCATTCATGCCCGTCCCCTGCAGATAGTCAAGCTGGTAGATGTTGAAGTCCTTGCTGGTCTGATGGTTGTGCGCAAAGGCATTCTGCGTGCTGAAGTAGTCACCAGAGTTGAGTTCCTTGCTGTAGATGACACGCTGGGTGAAGCTATAATCGTTGCCACGGAGCAGGCTCTGCGTACGGCTTTTGTCGAGCGTGATCTTCGCCACGCCAGGCTGCTGGAAGGGGTTCTGCATCAGTGAGTCAAGCACGCTGGTGACTTCGCCGTAGGCTGCCGGATCGGCATTGAACTGAGCCGACTGACTGAGTCCCTGGCTCTCGCGATGGCTGTATTTGGCCCATGTCCAGAGGGTGAGGGCAAAGGACTTGTTGAGGTAGAACAGGTTGTCGAGATTGGCCTCAAAGTCGTTGGAGGTGTTGGTCTCGCGACGGTGTGCCCAGGTGTCGCCCGACTGTAGGTAGGTCAGAGCCGACTGGCGGCTCTCCGTCTCGTGGTGCGACCATTTGGTGTGCAGGTACACCTTTTCGTCGAAACGCCCCTGACGGTCGTTGACATTGTACATCAGCGAGACATAGTTGCGGCGGTGCAAACCCTCTTCGCTTGTGTTGTCCGACCAGCTCTCGCTGCGGTTTGAGGCATCGTTGTTGACATTGTTGGACGTGGCCGAGATCATCAGGCGCGACTGCTCGGAGAAGCGGGTCAAGAAGGCACGGGCCTGATAGCGCGCATCATCATGCTTGCCTGTGGGCACGCCGCCAGCCAGTTCGATGTTGCCCAGCCAGCCTATCTTGTATTGCTTCTTCAGTACCACGTTCATGGCATATTCCTTATTGATGGACTTGGCACCCACGCGGCGGGCCTGCTCCGTGTCCTGCTCGAAGACCTTCACCTTCTCCACAGTGTAGTGGGGCAGGTTCTGCAGGAGCAGTTCGGTTTTGCCGTTGAAGAAATCGCTACCATCCAGCTGCAGCACATCCACCTTGCGTCCGTTCACCTTGATCTCGCCGCGTGCATTGATCTCCACGCCGGGCATCGCCTTCAGCAAGTCGTCGAGCATCGAACCGTCGGGCAACTGGAAGGCATCGGCATTGTAGACGATGGTATCACCCTTGTGGTACATCTTCACCTTAGTGGCCGTAATCATTACCTCTCGCATACGCTTGCCCTCCACAATGATGTCGCCATCGGAGTCTTCAACATACTCTATCTCCGGTTTGGCTATTTCACGTCTGACACGGACGGGAGGCACGCGAATCTCAGTGTGTCGTCCCACTCTCTCTACCTGGTAGGGCATTCGGGTCAGTTCGTAACCTTCGGCCTTGATCCATACAATGTAGTCGTCCTTGCGTGCTGGAATCTCGAACTGTAGATAGCAGTGCTCGCTAGCACCTCTGGAAAGGGTTGCGGCCGAGACAAGCGGACATTTCTTAGTGGTATCGTTGGCGTGGCAAAGACCGATGTCTTTTATGTCATTCAAATTGATGTCGTGGCCGGTGAAGGAATCCACAAAGTTGAAGGAGAGCTTTATCATCCTGCCGGTCCATGGTGGAGCCACCACGGTTGTAGTTTCGAGTCGTGTATCGTGTTCCTTGAGCATAATCGTGCCCAGGTCGCTCTGCGTGGGACGCACCCACAGCGTGTCGTGTGCCACATGGGTGAAGCGAATGAGCACATCGTCCTCCGTACATGGCACCACGAAGACACCGGCATTGCTGCATGCAGCCTCCTGTAATTGTGTACTGTCCAG
>JAGHUS010000024.1 GCA_018064685.1 Bacteroidales bacterium
CAACGTAAAATGGAAAAGAATCTTTTATCCCAATTCGCTTTGCAGTTTGCTGAAGCATCCCTCACTTCACTTGTTGAATCATTCAATGCACAGGTTGGAAACCGTGGTTTCAACTCTGCTCGTGCTGCACACGATCATGCTCTCATCGATGAGCTTGTTCGACGTGGCGTTGATGTGCCTGCCATTTCTGACGGACATTCAATCTCATTTGCTCATCATGTAGCTCTTGATGAATCAGTCATGAAGCTGGTCATTCAAGGCTAACCACACATTATTATATATTATAGAAGTCCGCATCCACCGTCTGCTCTTGGTGTATGCGGACTATTGTAATCTTACTATGACGCCAAGTTTATCTATAGTTTACTCACAAGTTTTCCAAAAGTGATTGTAGATTACAAGTTCTATAGTTTCCTAATTCTTTTAGGTCATATTATGTAATCTTAATGCCTTATCCTGCCTTGCATTCTACCTTATACACTTGTTCCCGTTCTGTTTCTTTCAGTATCAGCAGGCGGCGCAGGTCAGAGGGCAGAGGACACTGTGCTCGACCTCCATTTGTCTCTTTGAATCGTTTGATGAAGTTATACACATCTGGGAGTTCTTGCTTCAATCGTGTTCCAAAGTTGTTCTTCTTTCCACGGTAAAGCAGTCGGATGGTATCACCCTTTACCTGGCGGTTGGCATTGGTGATCTTTGCATCATACAGCGTACCATTGAAGAGCAATTGTACATCAACACCAGAGCCACGGGGAATGTAATGACCTACGGCTTTGAATATTACCTCATGAAACTTATGCTCTATGGTAAAGCCGTATTCGAAGGGTGACCAATCCACGGCGTGTGTCAGCAGAACCTCGCCCTCCACAATTTCATCTTCGCGTACGGAGGTTACAATATCTGCCGTATCACACTCTTCGTATTTCTTTGGCTTTCGTCCTACACGTCCAATCTTTCTGTTGCCCGTCTTTACCACAATGCCTTGCGCAGGATCATAATCCACTATGAGCGTAAGTGGCTGACGTAAGCCTTTTATCAGAGGTGTTGCAACTGCCTGCATGCAGGGTAGCAACTCTTCCTCTACATAAGCCTTTTCTGCCTGCTCCAATCTTTTCATCTGATCTTTGCTGACAGGCAAGCCAAGCTCTTCCATCTGACTGACGGCATTATACAGTTGTTCCAGTTCCTTATTCATACGCCTAAATCATGTCCAACAATGTTCTTCGTATGGCTTCCCTCGATGCACCTGTCTTCATCATCTCAAACAACGTGCCATCCAGTTCCGCATATTCGTAGCCTTTGCGCAGCGAAGACACGTTTACGCTACCTCCCTCTTTCCAGTCGGCACTCTTCTCCAATCGCCAGAAGGCTTCGTGCTGCATGTGGTAGAAGGGGTTGGCAATGTTGCACTTGAAGGGGTATCTTCGCGTCAACTCCAGTTCCAATCCTTCTGCCACCATAAACACACCTTGTTCCTCCTCACCGTCCACCAGAATCTTCCACAGACGCTTGAACTCCTTCTGTAGTTCTTCGTCCAGACGAATCCTGTTGTCCACAATCTTACCTTTCTCCATCAGCTCCATGATGGTCAATAGCAACACCGGTTTGTGAGGAGCCTTGAAGCCCTTCATCACCGCACGGTTCATCCGTTGCAACTGGTCGAGGTGTTCCTGGAGTGGAGTCATTGTCATGCTTTTATATCAAGTGTGTCACCTTTACTTTCTTCCAATGTTTGCCTATGCCGAGAGCCATAGCTTGTGCATCCTTGGTGATAAGCTCGCCTTTCTGAAGTCCTGCTATTCCCTGCTTCAACTCCTGAAGGGCATTGCCGCTCACACCAAACAAATCCTTCAGCACGCCATCGTTCTGCTGTTGCTGACGCATGATCAGGGGGTACTGCGCGTTAGCATAGAAGTCAAAATGCTTGGTCTTGAAGCTTTCCATATTCTGTGTGGCGAGAATCACACTCATACCTTTGTTTCGTCCTACGGCAATCAGATTCTGCAGCGGTTTGTTTTCAAAGTTCAGCATGTAATGCGCCTCATCGATGATGGTGAAGTGGCGAATTTCCACACGCTCGTCATTGACTGCCTGACCAGGAAGCTTCTCGTAGATGCTGTTCAGCTTTGACGTAACGAAATACACAATGGCTTTAGCCATGATGCCATCCTTCTCAAACTGCCCCAGATTGATAATGTAGCAACCCTGCATTAGATCAATCTTGTCCGACTCAGCAAAGATGTTGTTTCTTATCAGCTGGCTTAGTACGGATTTTACACTGTCCATGTCGTCCTGCTTCTTCTCGGGCATCAGCTGAGTGTAGTTGTCCAGCACCTCCTGGAAGGTGATAGGCTTCTGTCCCTTAGCCTTGTACGCATTGATGATGGCTTCGCTCAGTCGGTTGTCCATGTTGGCACTTATCTTGGCTGACGAGATTGAGCACAAGGCGTTGGCAAGTGTTGTCGAATAAAGGTTTATCTCGTTGACGGGGCGACCTGTAAAGTCCTTGAACGGAGTGAATGGCAGAGGCTTCTCCATCGGATTGAGGATAGCTGAGCTGTCCGTCTCGAACTTCGATAGCCATGCTGCATTGGCAGGGTCAGAGAACTCGCCCTTATAGTCAAACAGCAGGAAGTTTACCGGGTAGTGAGTGTCTGATGACGCCATGCGTATCTGGTTGATGAGCACTGCCAGCAGGTTTGATTTGCCCGAACCTGTTGTTCCTGCCACCAATATCTGTGTGTTCGCAATAGCACGGCTGTTGATGTCGAGTGCTGCATCCATTCCGTCCTCATACTTGCCTATGTAAAGGTTCAGCTCTGGAATGTCCATCAGCGACCTGCCAACCTTCATCGGTGAGTAGTGGAGCCATTCGTCAATACCTCCCTCTGCCATAAGGATGTCGCGACCTCTCAGCATCTCGCACACCAGTGCCTTGCTGACGAAAGTCGAGTTTTGCCAATCGGCATCAACGTCCTTGTATCTCAACTTAATGAGCGCAAGGAATACGCTCTTGATGTTCGATTTGGTGAAGAACGAGCCGGCCAGAGGTTGATTACCCGAGGTGCTTGGTATGGCTTCTATCTTTTCCTTGCTTCGAGGTGCATTGTCGCTCAATCCTACCAGCAGGCAGATACGCATCACCGTACTGAGGTTAAGCACAACAGGTCTTACCGACTCCGAGTATTCCTTCAGATTAAGCCTTTGTTCGAGCGAGTGCTTAACGTCCTCAAGCAAATCATGTGTTTCCTCAAGGAGTTTCAAACCTTCAAGTTTTATGTCTTGTACCTTCATAACTTAAAAATCGTATGTTTGAAGTCCGAAGTAGTCTTCAGAGATGGTTGTACATTGTTCCTCCTGGTTTCTGTGCAGGGTGTAGGTTCTTGCCACATACGCCATGATCTTCTTGAAATCATTCTCTGTGGTGATTTCGGTGTCGGTGCTCAGCAGGATGGTTTGATGTGCCAGGTCGGGGAAATACTTGTTGATGATCACATCACGGCTTTCCTTGTCCAGCACACCCATCACGGTGTCTATCATCACTGGTGGATCGTAGTCGCCCAGCTCATAGAGCACCTTCAACAGCACCTGCATCACCGTCTGCTTGGCACCTGCATTCAGCTGACTGAGGTAGATTTCGTTGCCATTCTTATGGAATATCTTGAACGAGATTTCCTCCGAATCGTCAGCCGACAGTTCCACTCTGCCGATGTAACCTGCATAGATCACCAGATTGATGTTGAGCTGTTCCTTCATCATGCGCTCTATGCTTGCCTTCTTGGCGTTGAGCAGTTTCTTCGACAGTGTCTTGAAGAAGTCAGGCAACTTGCACAGCATGTCGTACTGTGGATCTGGCACCTGTGGCATGTCGTAGTCGTAGGTCGAGATTTTCTTTTCCAGCTCCTTTATCTCGTTCTTCTTGGCAGCTATCTTGCCTTTCAGCTCTTCTATCTTTCGGTCGTTGGCTTCGTAGAGTTCAATGATGCTGTAGTCGCTGCCGGTCAGAGCTCTTGTGTATTCCTCCAACTGCTTCTCGCGCTTTGGCATGTCCTCCAGTTCCTGATTGATGCTCACACGACGTTCGTCGAGCGTAGTGAACGGATTGGAGTAACCCTGCTGCACAAGGTTCTTCAGCACCTGCGTATCCACTTCGTTCAGGAATCCATACTTGTCGTTGTAGTCATCGCTGTCATCCTGCACTCTCTTTATCTCGCCCACGATGGTGTCAACGTCTATCTTACCCTCCACACGGTATCTGTCCTCAATGAGGTCGATGATGTTGCGGGTTACTCTTCTTATCTGCTCGTCGTTCAGGATGTTGCTCCTTGCCGAAGCCACCTCGTCCTTCTCGTTCAGTATCAGCTCCACCTCGGTTCTGACGATGCTTGCCAGTTTTGGCATGATGACTTTCAGCTCCAGGTCTTTCGAGAGAGCCTCAGCATCCTGCCTGTAATCCTTTTCCTTCTTGTAGTAGTTACGGATGGCTTCTTCTATCTGGCGCATCTTGTCGCGTATCACCTCGTCCGAGTTGCGTCCCTCCTTCAGCTGCTCATACTGCTGCTTGCGGTCATTGGCGTAGTTCAATGCCTCGCTGTATGCCTCGTTCAGCTGGGTGAGTTCCCTCTCCCTTTCGACTTTGCTCTTGGTCAGGTTCGTGTATTCTGCACGCAGGTTCTCGTTCTCCAGGCGCTCAGCCTTCTTCTCGGCAAGGAAGGATGCTGCCGCTGTCTGTAGCTGGGTGTACTTATTGAAGCCCATCACCGAGTTGATGTTCTTCATGATGAGCTTGTTGATCTGTTCCTCTTTCACCAAATCTGAGGTCTTCATGGCATCAAAGAGGAAGTAGTTGCTCAGCTCTGCTGGCAGGTTGGCTGAGATGATCTTGTTGACTATTGCCTCGTTGGTCGAACGCTGCACGGCTGTCGAACCAGTGCCATAGACAAAGCTGTTGCCGTTCATGTTGAGGACAACGCTCTCCAGCACACGTCCGTCAGTGAACTGATACGAGCGGCGAAGCTTGTAAGGTGTCTCCTGACCAAGGACAACGCCCGAGAAGGACACTTCCAGCACAATGTTCTTGCCGTCCATGCCTCGCTCGTTCTTCACGCCCGAGTTGAACACCTCCTCAAAGGCTCTCTTGTTGGGTATCTTCAACCCATACAGGGCGTGGTAGATTGCGTCAAAGAGTGTCGTCTTACCACAGCCATTTGCACCGCCTATCAGGATGATGGGCCTGTCGTCAGTAACCTCCAGATTAAGATCGAGGTTTTTGTACGTCTTATAGTTTTCAATATAAATACGTTTCAGTTTCATTTCTTAATCTCCTTTAGTGCCTTTTTCAGGATCTTGGCTACTTTCTTATCCTCAAGATTAGCATCGTTTTGGTTATTACGTTCTTCGTGGAATGGTTTCAGCACAAAGTCTTTCAGCCACTCTGCGTCTATACCTTCCGTCTGGCATGCGTTCTCTATGAGCTGCATGTCTTCCTGCCGTATGCCGTAGTGCAGGAATGTTCTATCTACGCCTTTTTTCATTGCCTTATTTGTTGTTCAAAACATTCAGATCCAGTAATGTCCACCCATTCGTGTCCTTGGTGTCTTCGATGATGCCATCGGGATAGTACCAGTTCTGCGTGCCGGGGTGATTTATCAGCACGCCACCTGCCATCTTTTTGCCCTTCTCGCGCTCCGCAAGGATGTAGTTGTAGAGGGCGTTGTTCTTCTCCGGTGCATCGTCATCGCTGTTGCACGTCTTGGTGTCCAGCAGCAGGATGGTGCTGTTCTTCAGTCGCACGATGAAATCCACATAGAAGCAGCGTTTCTGTCCAGCCGAGTCGGTGTATGGCACGGCAAAGTGCTGTTTGCCTTCGTCGCCGTTCTTGTACCACCAATCCACCACGTCATTCTGTACGTCCATCCATCTGGCAAAGTTGTACTCGGGCGCACTCACCTTTTGCTGTTCGAAGTAGGGCACGAGGGCATGGTTGTGTATCTCGCCCTCACGGCTTGTGCAGGCATTGCTGTTGTAGGGACGCTGTTCGGGCACTTGCCAGATGTATTCTACATAGCGTTTCTCGGCAGCCTGCTGCTTCTCCTGTGTCTTGGTGTAGCGCAGCAGGGCCGACTTGATGATGTCCTCAAACTGTGGTCGGTTGGCATGGTAGAGCACTATCTTTGGCACTTCCGTCTCAAATACACCCAGATAATCCTCCAACGCACTCTCTATGGCTCCCTTCAGCACCGGCATACTGTCGTACTTCGAGAAGCTGCCCACATTCCTGCGGCAGAACTGCTTAAAGAGGGCGTCCAGCTCGTAGGCGTTCATGGCTATGCGTGCCTTGTCGGTTATCTCCACCTGTCCGTCCAGTTTGGTGATGTGGGTGTCCTTTGGTATCTCTACCATGATGCGTGCCACGTCCGTCTCTATGCCTTTCTTGTGCAACTCGCGGCGGTTCATCAACTGCACAGGGCTCAGGCCACCTACCTGCTCGCCATCCTTGCGCTCCACCTCGTCGTCATCGCCCAGCATTTCTGCCAAGGTGAAGAGGTAGTTACTGCTCAGCTGCCATGTATCCTTCATCACCTCAAAGAACACCTTGCGGAACGTGCTGCCCAGACGGTTACGCTGTGCTTTGTTCTTGTCCATATAGACGGATGGCAGGGTGATGTTCACGAGGTCGCGACGTTGCTGTGCCTCTACGGTCGAGAGGTAGTTCATGTCGTCCTGAACTATCTGTATGATGTCCTTCGACAGGTTGGTATAGACGTAGCCGTGGTTCAGCACGTCGTTCTGATAGAAGCGTTGCTCGGGCATGCGCAGTATGCGTCCCACCGTCTGGGTGGTGAAGGTTACGCTCTCCAGTTCGCGGAAGATGAGCAGTACACTGGCTCGCGGACAATCCCAGCCGAGGGCAATGGCTTGCTTGAAGAGTAGCACCTCGGTCATGTCGTTTGCCTTTGTGATGTTTGCCAGGTTCGGACTTTTGTCCTTCGAGAGCCAGCATGCCAGTCGGCCGTTCTCTTCGCTGATGCCGCACTGGGTGTCAAGATACACTTTCATCTCTTCAGCAATGGTCTTCTCGCCGGCACTCAGCGCATCGCTACTGTCGTTAGGCAGCTGGATGAGCAGCAGCGGATTGATGTCGTACTGGGCGTATGCCTTTGCCAGTTCGTTGCGTTTCTTCAGGGCTTTTTCCAGCAGTTGCTGGTTGATGGTGAAGGCGGATTGCTCCTTGCTGCCCTTCACGTTGGGGTTCAGCTCCACGCCCTTCTTTGTCATCTCCTCCGCCACCACGTCCTGACGTTTCACCATCACGGCATTGTATGTCTGTGTGACGGGTGTGGCTGAGATGCGCAGTTCTACCTTTGGTTGTATGCTCCTCAGCACCAACTCGCTCTTCTTGGCGTTGCGACCGGCAAACATGTGCTCTTCATCAATCACTACCACCACAGGAATGTGCTTCTCCACCTTCGTCTTGCGTATCAGTTCGTAGAGGGTACGGCTGCGCTCGTTGTCGCGGATGAGCACGGCATTGTCCTTGTTGATGCTCTCCCAGTTCAGGAACAGCACGTCACCGGGATGAAGGCCTTCCAGATGGTCGCACTCGTCGAACATCACGGGGCGGAGGCTTCGCTTCTCGCTGAAGAAGTTACGCATGGAGCGGTACGACTGTTGGTGCAGTTTGTTGGGCGCAATCCACACCCATGCCACCTGCGCGTGCTTGCATTCGCCGTTGTAGGGCAGTTCCTGCGTCATCTCGTCCAGCAGACAACTCGTCATCACCGTCTTGCCGGCTCCCGTGGGGGCTTTGAACACGAGTTTCTGACGGTCGTCCGAGTCATTGAGCATGTCTATCATCTTGCGCTTCAGTTCATCGACTGCCTTGCGCTGGTAATCTTTCAGTGTTATCATATTCTTACCTCCTCATCGTTTTGGGGTAATACTTGCTTATAAACTTGCAGCAGGGCTTCGGGCAGGGCGCAGAGTTCTACCTTGTCTCTAAGCGCAAGGAACTCGTCCTCGTAAGCGTAGGCTCCGTTGCTGAATACGTAGATCTTCAGTTTGCCTTCGCCATCGGGTTGCTGCTGGAGTAGGGGCACAATGTGCTCCACGGCTCGTTCGTCGAAGATAAGGAGCATCCGCTTGCCTTGTGCTGACGTAAAATAACGTAGAATGCTTGGCTTGAACTTCATGCCGCAGAACTCGCGCACCTCGTTGTAAATACCTTCCTTTACGCAGAGCATGTCGGTGGCGGCACGCATCAGCTCACGCTTGGCTTCATAGGTGTGTTCGCGTGGCAGGAAGTCCATGGTGTAGTAGCGTAGGTTGTTTGCGGTCAAGCCTTCCACGGCTACGCCCTTAGGAGTGGTATAACCCTGAATGACTCGCTTATTGCGTTCGTAGGTCACATCACGGCAGATGTTGTTCTCGTTGTTCGTCACGAGGATGCATTGGCGATGACCTCCGTCTTCTGCATTCAACTGCATAGTGGCGTGAAGGGTCGTGCCGGAGCCTGCGAAGAAGTCGAGGACTATTGCATCTTTCTTTGTCCTTACTATTGTGGACAAAATACGTTTTATCAAAGTTGACGGTTTAGGGAAATCAAATGTACGTACACCAAATATGCTCGTAATTTCAGCTGTTCCATGAGAAGTGCTACAAAAATCAGAAGTTATTAGATTTCGGTATGGAGTACTTCTTTCTTTTGGATTTCCTTCATTGTCAACTTTAGCGTATCTCTTGTTATATACATTCCATCCACTTTTTGACTTTTTGAATACAACGAAACCGTTATCTAATCCCCATTGAACTTTTGTTTGGCTCCAAAGATAATTCCATCCTTCTGTTGATGGTTGCTCTGTTCCGCCTGGGTAACGTAAAGTACCATCAGGCATCTCAATTGGGAAGTTTAACGCCTCCGAGTAGTGACCGCCAACTCGACGTCTATCCATTTTGTCTAAGGAATAACGCCCTCTTGTATCGACGTATTCATCTGATAACGTATAATTGTCTTCGTCAGTAGGTTCGCCATCAAATTGACATGATTGCCTAAATTTTGTATAAACAAGGATGTTCTCTGTTACGGTAACTATCTCAGTACCAGTGTTTGATCCAGCTGTTGATTGCCATACTATATTAGAAATGAAATTGTTTCCACCAAACACCTCATCACACAGCAACTTCAGATTTGCCTGTTCATTATCATCAATAGAGATAAAGATAACGCCCTTGTCGCTGAGAAGTTTCTTGGCAAGGCGCAGACGCTTCTCCATGAATGAGAGCCACTTGGAATGACGGTAGCCATCCTCGCTGTCCACAAACGAGTCATTATACACAAAGTCCTTGTTGCCAGTGTTGTATGGTGGATCGATATAGATTACGTCCACACGTCCCTCGTGGGTATAACTGAGAGCCATCAGCGCCTCCAGGTTATCACCCTCTATGAGCACATGGTCAGGCGCATCCTCAGCATCACTGATGATAGCCGCCTCCTTGTCCTCACGAAGCACGGGGAACGCACTCTTCAGTCGTTCCTCAGCATCTTCGGGGTGATTCTCCCATACCAGGCCATACTTCTTCTGTCGGCGGAGCGACCCAACAATCTCAGCCTTCTCATCGTTGCTGAGATCAGCCATCTCCATTATCTTGCCAATGAGTTCTTCTTTTTGTATCATATCCAAATTCCATTTATTCCCTTAGCAAAGGGGGATAAAAAAGTAGGTACCTTACTTCTGCTCGCTCATCATTCTCGGCCTACCACAGCCTTGCACTATAAGCTTACAGTTTCAGATACCTACATAGGGATATGATACACCCATAATGCGTGCGAGAGGACGCAAAACGCCCTCAGCACGCAAACGGGGGATACTATCTACCCGTGGGCATCTACTTCTGCCTTGCTTTTGATAGTGCATTCAGATTGTGGTAGTTTAGAATGATCAAAAACAAGCGTCCATAAACGCTTTTTCCAATAAGTTCATTTCTTGCCCGCTGGCAAGTGGTCATTTTCAACGATGACGATACGTTTTACTATCCTTTATTTCGACAGAGCTCAATATAAACTCTCAGCTCAGGACAGGCTCATACGCTATCGCTACGATAACCATTATATACTCAAACCTTTTTGACCTTCGGTCTTCCTCCTCCGCACCTCGGCAATTCAAGCATGCTTGATTGCTCTCGGTTTGTCGTCGGTTACCGCCATGATGAGCGTTGGGCGGTTCCTTATATATTAACGGATGAACGTCCGTCTTATTGCCTTTTCGTTACTTTATCCCTTATTTGGGATTCGGTATTGTTTTTTATCCCTTGTTTTGCCTCTTTATCCCTTGGAACGGTCTCTTTATCCCTTGGAACTGCCTCGTTTATCCCTTGTCTTCCGGTATAACGATTTTTTTCGATATCAACGAGTTCATCAACGATGTCGTCAGTATACGAGAATTTATCAACGACATCGTCGATATTTTTACATCTGTCGTTGATAAAGTTCTTCGGACAACTACTCCTTGCTTGTGGGTTCACCACCAGATGATTGACAGTAGTACCGTTGATTTGGAGCATGAGTTGTTGCTGGATTTGTCATTTTCAGCACTCCTAACTTTACTAAGTCTGTCACATATTTCTTGGTGTTCTTCGAATGAGTTGACACACCTATATGTTCCAAAATCTCGCGACTATTGCGAGGTTCGACACAATACTCCAACACTTTTTGCTGTTTTGGTGTCAAAGTTGTCGCAATATTGGTGTCAAAGTTACTCTTTCGAGTGTCGGAGCTTGCCTCTTTAGTGTCCGAGTTCGCATCCTTGGTGTCTGAGTTCTCTACCAGAGCAGTATCAACCAACTTCGGACCTGCTTTTTGCAAAGCAGCAATGGTGTATGGGATGGTCAGTTTTGTTCTGTCTGGATTATGAGTGATCTCATATTCCGGATTGAATTCAACATACTTCTTCCATGTGTTGATAAAATCGGGTATGCCGCTACCAGCACGTTCGCCAATGTCCACAAGTCCGAACATCTTCATGACCGTCACATTGCGCGGGTCGGATATGCCACCACTCAAAGCGACTTTCAAGCCAATACGGATGTCACCGGGATTGGTGAATGTCATGCTGTTCACATTCTTTACGATGACGATTCCTTGCCGTCCGTAGTGATCGGCGTGCGCACAGATATTCAGGAGCACTTCGCGTAGGGCAAGGTGAAGAACCGTCTCATCTACTCTGTCCATGCCCTTTGCGATGAAGGGCACAGGAAGGTCGGAAGTGATGCGTGGATACACTCTGAAGAAGAAGTCGTAGAGGTTGCCACTCCAATCTCCAGAGATGGAAGTAATACGGCTCACCCATCGTGCTCCGCTGTTGTCCTTCTCCTGATAATCAAGAAAATAGTCGGGGAACTCCCTCACAATGTCATATTCCCTGCCGAACATCAGAAGACCTGCTGCCGTAGGGTGAAACTTCATATCCTCCTCGCATACAGCCATGGCACCTATTCGGCGAAGGAAGACTTCGTCATTGTCATCGTTCCATACATGTGCTGGATGGAACTGGCGGAAACGGTTGCGATACTTGTGTACTGTATCCATATCAAAGACCGTCATGTCCATCGACTTCAACACCTTCAGGTCGAGGCTCCTGTCCGAAGCATCGCGATACATGGCCGACACCTCGTCCTGCGAGCAGAGGTGATCTCCTTCGAAGTCTCTTCGGTACGTACCTCTCATTGGATCCTGCCCCACATACACAGGCTTCTGCCTTCTGTCCACTTTCGGTACACGAATCACGAGGATCGACTTGCCTTCAACTTCCTGTTCATGCACCATTTCGTTTGTCAGGACGTTGAGGCTTATCTTCTGGCGGTTGTTTACCATGTTCCAGAAGTCCGTCTTCAACTTATGCACATCCTCAACTCCCGATACAACAAACGAATGGTCGTCCTTTTCGTCCACCCCCAGCAGGATGATGCCACCATCGGTATTGGCGAACGAAGAGTACGTCTCCCAAAGACTGCCAGGGAGTCCTCCCTTAGCCTTCTTTGCTTCTATGCGGTTGTTCTCTCGGTACCCAGAGAGGTTGTTGATATCCATGATTTCTTATATATTACAGCGTCCAGAAAACGCCTTTTTCAATATGTTCCCCCAAGGCGATGCCATGGGCTGTGAGCTTTTGGCTTTTCAAGCCGTATGCTGACAAGATGCTTCTTTCTTGCCCCAAGGCGATGCCATTGGGCTAAGAGCTTTTGGCTTTTCAAGCCGTATGCTGACAAGATGCTTCCAAGGAAGACTTTGTTGCTCAAATTCTGCTCGCTTGCAGAAATCAGTTTATCGCCATGATGAGCGTTGGGCATGTATGTTTATCTCTATTTGCTCTTAATAATTCTTCAATTCTTCCAGAAAACGAAGAATGTCTATGACTTCAACATGCGGAAAGGGAATTGTCTTCAAAACATTGAAGTGTCTGTCGTTGGAAACAATGTAATACGATATTCTCCATACGGACTAATAGGTGTAAGGAGTGCGCATGTGTTCTGTCTGCCAGGACTCAATGGTTTGGTCGGATAGCTTCCCTTCGTTGCAGAGTTTGTCCATAGCATCGAGTGCCTTGTTGGAGAAGTACTCCGCAATAAGGTTACGTATCTCCAGCATGTCATGTTCGTCCTTTACATTGGCAATACTTTCCAGTATCTGCATCTGGTATCCAGTGAATACAGGTGCTGTCCGGACATTATAAGCGACCTCAGACTCGTTGACTTTCTGTGGTTCCTGGTCTTCCATTGTATATTGCTTCATCTCGTTTATTATAATCGGATTCATTTGGTCATGGGAGCTAAGCGTATTCCTGCAGCCTCTAATTCATCTTTCGATGCTCCAGCACGAAGCATCGAACTAAGAAGTTCCTTCTTTGCTATCGCTTCCTTTATGGCTGTATGAAATTCCTCTACAGTCGAATATCTTCTTATCTTTACCATGATGTTATATTTTTGCACATTCTTTGTCTGATCTGCAGAAGGTCAAGAAGTGTGACTTATCTTGTATTCCGTTTTCTACTATATTTATACGCTATCGTAGCGTGCTATGCACGCATACGTGTATAATTCGGCACAAATATACTAATTTTTAGCTAAAGATAGGGTAAGAATGGTCGGATTTCTTTGTTGTAGCTGCAATATTTGAATAAATAAGGTGCAGTTTGAGCATGTAAATACCTGGAAAAGGTGCAGTTTGTGTCCTATATACCCGGGTATGGACACAGCGAAAGGTGGGTTCTGTGGTGATGAGATATGGGTGCTAGGGACGGTGAGAGGTGGGTGGTAATTGAATGGTTCATGAACGGTACATTGATGGTTCGTGGATTGGTTCATAAAGAAGAATGTGCTTATTGTCTGTTTTTCAGTCTGTTTTATGTAAGACCATACTCTATGAACCGAATGAACCACCGAAATACACAAAATCGAAAGACAAACAAAAGGGGAAATAGATAGGTCGGGAGAAATTGCTAATCGGTGGTTCATGCGGTTCGTTGGTTCATAACAGAACGAAAGGATGCGCTGCTCACAGTTTGGAACAACGCATCCAGCCAGCATAAAGTCAGAAGGGATTAGAAGGGAGCTTCTTCGTCATCATCATCGAGGTCATTGGCAGCAGCGAATGGGTCGAAGTTAAGTTCCGTCTGAATGGGCTCTGGTTTCGGCTTTGCCTCTTCTGCCATACGTTCGGCCTCGGCAGTACTGCGTACGTAGATATAACGTACCTGAGCACCAGTCTCGTGCTTACGCCAACGCTTTCCGTCCTTATCACTGCCTGTCACATCCTTTGGATTGAAGACGGCAATATGTTCGGCATAGTCGCAGTATTCTTGCATCTTCTTGACGAAAGGTTCGAGATCTACAGCATGCGACTGTGCCTCAGCCCTATATGACTGATAAACATCATTCAACTTCAACTCTACATCAAGGCGTCCGCCACCTGGCTGGAAATAGTCCTCAGCCCACTGCTCGAAGGTCTTACCCATAGCAGCCTTCTGCTGGCGCTTGTGGATGCTGTCAAGGGGTGGCAGTATCTTGTTGTCACCCTCAACGGCAGTGAGGTAGAACTGCTCGCACTGGATGAGGAAGGCAATGTCAGCCTCCCAACCCTCATAGCGGTCGTCGATGAGGTTGTGGCCGAAATCGTCAGCTACACTGCGATTTTCCAGATAGTCGTTGTTCTTTGTACGCTCATGGTAGTAGTCGGAGAATACAGAAGGCAGAAGACGAGCCTCTGCACTGGAGTCATTTCTTCGAATGATGTGGTTGGTGGCAAAGAGCAATTTGGGGCTATCCTTGAAGTCAATAACTACTTCATTCTCTTTTTTCTTCTCTGTAGGGAAACTGTCTGTGATGTAGATGAAGTAATCTCTGATATCAAAATTTTTGACGCATTCATCTATAAAAGCCAGGTCTGTAAACTGATCGATTCTGGAGAAATAGAAACGAGCTTTGTCATCATCAAGTTTCTTACCTTTGAATTCTTCTGAATCCAAATATGCGCACATAATCTTGCCATACAACGACTTACCTGAGCGTCCATTGCATTCGTCGTCCTCTCCGATGTGTCCATCATAACAGATTACGCCCCATGCACGACTCATCATCTTGTAACGATGCAGCAGATAGCCGTAGCAGAAAATCTTGTTGACGAGCGACTGCATCTGCTCTGCTATCTCCTCCTCGGTTAGTCCTTCGCCATTGATGCAGAACTTATGGGTGCGAGCATACTCAGCTTTGCCATCGGGATCGTCCTCGAAGCGGTACTCCATCTCCTTGCGCCAATGGATGCGCGAGGCATTGATGAGGTAGCAGAACACTTCGCTATCGGTGGAATGGACGGTGATGCTGTACATGCCATTCTCCTGAGCCTTGATGGTGAACATAGGTTCGTGTGGCACATAGTTGTGCTGGATGATCTGATGCTTCCATACATAATGAGCATCGGCAGGCATACGGCTGTACTCATGGCGAGTGATGCTATCCTTGGTCACCTCCACGCAGCAGTTCTGGAGATAGAACCACTGAGATGTTGGTGTGGCAGATGAGAAATTGAGTTCAACCTCGGTCATATTGCTGCCAAGTAACGAGGTGATGTCGCGTGAGCGCATTACTTTGTCAATAACCATATCGGGAAGTCCCTGTTGTTGCATCCATGATTTTATAAATCGGTGGACGTCGCTGAGCTTGACCTCTTCGACAACAATGCCGTTGATGCGGATGTAACGTGCCTCCTTGAACAGAGGATCGCGCATTACCATGTAGCCGTTAAGCCAGAGGAAGTAGCAAAGGCGATTGAGGGAAAGATCTGTCTGCCAATGTTCCTTGCCGTTGGCTCCATCCTTCTCGCGCCACATGTCCCAGAATTTTGCTTGGCGTGCCTGAAGAAAGAGTTTGTCGAAGTCATGCTGGCTGGGATGCAAGCGAAGGTAGTCCTTCAAATCCTTCAGAGCCTTGCCGCGCTTGTCGTGAAAGGAGCCCAGTTGCTTTTGAGGAAGCCAGATGACCTTGATGTCCAAGTACTGAAGGCCCAGTTCTTTGGCCTTATCTATGCCCGTCTCATCTGCATCGAAACAAACGTAGATCTTCTTGGCATACGTCTTTAACTGATTGTACATCTCAGGTGTAAGCATTTCTGTCTCGCTGCCCAACCATACCGGCTGCACACCCATGGCCAAACAGCATGCTGCGTCACTACCTCCACTGACGATTACTATCTTATCGAGAGGCTGTTGGTCATTACGATTATATGCACGTTTGAGTGCAGCCAAACCAAAAAGGTAGTTCGCGGGTTTGTGGCCGATGCTGTAGAATCGCCAATCCTTGTCGAAGCTAAAAGGCTGATATACTTTGTAGAAAAAGCATTCGTTGCCTGATTCGTCAATATAGGGGTTCTTCTGAATGAATATGGGGTAGGTATCTGTGCTGTAACGTGTGATTACCTGGCCATCCTTGATACTGGCGATACACTCTGCTGAATACCAACCAAGTTCATTCAGATGTTCTGGCTTGATCATTCGTCCAAAGACCTTTGCTTCAGACTCCGAGATGGATTCTTTCAATTTGAAAGTCTTGTCACCATCATGCTCATCTGCATTGGCAGGGCGCTTCTCGATACGAGGACGGTTGACATGAGGATCAAGCTGCTCGGTTACGCCATATTGCTCGGCAAGCATCATCACTGCCACATAGAAGTCTGACTGCGGCATTCCCTTCTCGCGCATGAATACATCAATAGGTGAGAATATAGATTCCTCACCGCTTCTGTTAAAATTCTTGATGACATAATACTCTCTTCCGTTATGAGGGCCATAAAGGCGTGCGGAGGGATTCTTATCATCAGGAAAATATGAGAAGTTCTTGTTCTCGGTAGCATGAGGAACAATATCTAGGATAATATCCTTGCCACCATTTGTGGCAATATAGATGTCTTTAAGCTCTATCATAGTCGTGATGTTGTTCTTTGGCCTCTGCGCTGCGACTGGCAGTGACCATGGGTTGGGTTACACCGGAGTTGTCGCTCTCCGTGGAATCAGGACGGCTTGCAGCCAGTCTCTGTCCGGTTAACTTGTCTCGTGAATCCGAATAGCTTGCCATAGGCTTATGCGTATTAGGATAATCTCTTGCACTGACAACGATTAAGAGATTGTACTTCCTCGCTGTCCCGGAGCCGTGCTCAGCTTTCGCCGGTGATTGAATTCGGTGGCAAAATTAGTTAATTTACAACAAAGAAATTTTAGATAACTTTCAGAAATACACATAATAACAGACGCCGATGTACATGGGCGTACACCGGCGTCTATCGGGTAAAACACAGACGTATATCTGCGTATATGAAAATCTATTCTGTGTAGGGCTTACTCAGCGATGTCACGACCGACTCATAATATCTGGTTTCTTCATCGGTCATCTCAGTTTCTTCTAATCGCCTTATCTTCCTGCCTACATTATCTGAGAACTTTTTCAGGTCATCGCCAGGTAATGGCAAAGCACCCAAACCAATTAATGCATCCACAATCTTCTTTGGGAACTTCAATGAACAATCTCGCGCACATTTCATAGCTATGCATGCCTTAATAAATATGGGGACTAAGGTAGGCTCGTTAGGATCAAGAAGTTTCTTGCCAGTTTCGCGAACAATCAGATTTACTGGAAATTCTTCATCGCACCATCTGTAAGTAGGCAGAAATACAGATTCTACACTTTGTAGGTATTTCTCGGGTATGTCAGGGTGAATGATTTCCTTGTATCCATCAATTTCCTTTTTTAGCTTCAGGATTTCGGCATCAAGTTTAGCTGTACTTTTGTCAGATACAACGCCGCTTTGTCCACTCTTTAATCTTTCTATCTCCACTTGCAGGTCCTCCAATCGAGGACGACCGGGGAGTGGTGGGATGCGTTGAGCAATGAGAGTCCACAACTCATCATTCTTATATATATAGTCGTTTTCATGATTCTCAATAAACGCACGCATGTTTATCAGGGTTTTCATTACTCGGTCGGTCTTCTCGGGTAGAAGATCATAGAGCGCAATCATGAAGAGCATTTCGATAATACAACCTACGCAATACTGGGAAGTGATGACAGTTATTTTCAGACCGTTGCCCTTTGTTTCGCTATTGAAATACTTTTTGTTGATGTATGCATGAATACGTGGAATTTCCAACTCAGGTTTGTTTGCATTCAATACACGATTGACACATTCCTCTGCTTCTGCAAAGACATTGACGTAGTCCGTTTCAGCCAGCTCAACATTGTCTTTCATGGACACAACACTCAAATAAGAGAGCACGCTGTCATAACCAAGTCCATAGACAGGATGGTCAATGTAATATTGTAAATCGTGGCTTCCTGATGTTGATTCCTCATTTCCGTCATCTGCCATTGCTTGGGCTATCTTGTGCATGGTTGGAATGAAGTAGCGGTCATAAAGAGCGTTAGCTATGTGCTTGCTTTTGAAAGCTTCATCATTGAGACATGAGCATTCGCGTAAGTATTCCAGAAGGAACTCGCGAGTAGGCTTAATCTCTGGCCAAATTTCAGTATTAATACAAGCAAGGAAATAGGCACCGAAAATTATAGCCTGTGCAACCTCAGACTTTATATTTCGGTAAGCGAAGCACCGTTTGTTGTCAACGAACTCTTCGCGAACATCGTTATCGCCATATTTCTTAAACCTGGCGCTGTTTAGCTTAAACATGCTGGACATGTCAGACTTAGGATGTTCTCCAATGGCAAATGTGTAGGTGGAAGAAACTGCTGTGAGATATTGAGGTAATGACATTATATCGTCCAGCGCTACACCATAATAATAGTCTTCATCTTCCTGTAATGGGTTGAGGTAAAAACACTCTTCCATGGTTTTGGCGAAGATGTTACCAATATACTGACCGAATATTGGGTCATAATCTGTTTGTCTGTCGAAATCTGAGTATATATTAAAATGATGATACATGTAGGGAGGGTTTAAGATGATACTTTCGCGATAACATTGCAAAAATAAGAAATAAATTTGGGGTTTCGTCAAGTTTGGGCGAAAATACATGAATTTTTAAATGTTTTTGGTCGAAAATGGTGATTTTTGATAGCCAAACTGACCATGCAAATGCCTACCAGCAAGCGATAACAGAGCATAAATGACAGGTGGAAATGGCAGTGTCTGAAAAGTAGTTAAAATGTTGCAGAATAAGCGAAAATAATGGCTGTAAAGTTTGCGTATCTCATTTATTTTCACTATCTTTGCATAGAAAATAAGAAAGATATGAATAAGCTAAAAAACAGACATAAACAAGCACGTAGAACCATGCACGGGACGATAGTGAACGCTGGTAGAGTCAAGAATATTCTGACATCGCACGGAAAATCCAACCAGAGTGCCATGCTGCACATACAGGAGGATGAGAGCGATCCGTCTTCGGCCCAGGTGGCCGTCAAGGTGACTGGCGATTTGTGCAACTATGTTGGATGCATTGGCGCGCATGTGGTTGTGGAATATGTCGTCCGAGTATTCGAATTCGTGAAGAATGGTGTCAAGACACTGGGCAACGATGTGTATGCTACGAGCATTCGCTTCGCACGATAACGATGACGATACGCTTCGCTACGATGACTCTTTGGTTAACGGGCAATCCATAAACCTTTAACCATAAACCTTCAAAACAACGGACCTGGCAGCTTCCGTAATTGTCTGCCGTACTGGTGAACTTTCCTTTTAATTACGACTATGGGAAAGATTTCTATGAAGGCTGTGCAGCAGCAGGTCTTCAACCTCAACAAGTCGGGTGAGAAGAGCATGGCATACGTGCTTCGTCCTACCCGCTACTCTACCATCGACGAAAAACAGATTGTAGAGTACTGCGCCCAAAACTCAATGGTGCCCAAAGCCTACATCTCTGGCGCGATGGTTGCTTTGGCACAGTGTTTCACTAACTTCTTGTTGAATGGCCACCACTGCGTATTCCCAGGCCTGGGTACGTTCAGTCTGACCTCTACGGGTTACGCTGAGGGCGATGTGGACAAGGCGGGTCTGGACCAGCTGAAGAAGCTCAACGTGCGCTTCCTCCCCTGTAAAGACCTGAAGAACCTGGTGGAGAATGTGGATGTGGAACTGGATGGTGTGTTTGACATCGCCGGTGAGACTATCCTCGTTGAAGCTACCGAAACCACGGAGGCCAAGACCCAGAAGTACTACAAGCGCGTAAACCGTACGCTGACCGTAGATTCTGAGGGCAATGACACGACGGGTGACAGCAACGGCAGCAACACTTCTGGTGGTGGTGGCACGACCTCCGGAACCGGCGGACAGAACACCTCTCGCCAGTACACCATCAGCGTGACCTCTGCCAACACCGAGCAGGGTACTGTCAGCGGTGGTGGCACCTACAGCGAGGGCAGCCGCGTGAACATCAGCGCAACGCCTAAGTCAGGCTATGCCTTTGACAAGTGGAGCGATGGTAACACCTCGGCAACCCGCACCATCAACGTGAGCAAGGACGAGAGTTTCGTAGCTCAGTTCAAGACTGCTGAGGCTGGCTCGGGAACTGGCTCGGGCAGCACCAACACGGGTGGCGAGGATGACTCGCACCTCTGATAGGTGGGTAGCCATGAGACCTCGCAATGCAACTTAAAGTGCAAAGCCAAAAAAGGGGGTGTGTCAGTTTTGACACACCCCCGATTTGTTTATGATTGCAATAATCAGTTGTCGAATCAGATAGCGAAGGGATTCTCGCCGGGATAGAGCTGACCAGCGGGCAGAGGAGTGTTGATGTCCTCTACGCCGAGCATCTTGAGTGCCTCGAAGAGAACCTTGCCGCAGTGCTCGAATGCGTATGCACCGTGGTGGGGGAAACGCTTGCCAACGAGGACGTGACGATAGAAGCGTGCGAAGCCGGGGATGGCGTGGATACCGATACCACCGAATGAGCAGGGATCAACATCGAGGAACTCGCCCTGAGCGATGTAGCTGACAAGCTTGCTGTCGCTGTTGCTCTGGATACGGAACATGGTTGACTTGCCGGGCTTGATCTGACCCTCGAGGGTACCCTTGGTGATATCTGGACTCATCAGACGAGCCTGGATGAGCTGATACTTGATCTCGCAGCTCTTCATGCACTGTGAGCAGGTGTTACCGCAGTGGAAGCCCATGTAGAGGTCCTTCAGGTCAGCACCAGCGAGGCTTGCACCAGCGGGGATAACGTCAGCGGGAACGCTGTTGTTGATATCGAGCAGAGTAGCGGGCTTCTCGGTAGCGCACTCGGCCATGAACTCAGAGAGGGCACCGTAGAGGTCAACCTCGCAAGCTACGGGGATGCCACGGCCAGTGAGGCGTGAGTTAACGTAGCAGGGCTCGAACTCGAAGATGGGCTGCCATGCGGGCCAGCACTTGTTGGCGAATACAGCGTACTTGCTGCCGCCCTTGCCGCTCTCGTACCAGTCCATGAGGGTAACCTCGAGCTGAGCCATCTTCTCGATAACCTCGGGATACTTGTTACCCTTGCCAAGCTCTGCCTCCATATCCTTGGCTACGGCAGCGATGCGTGAGTCGCCAGCGTGCTCGTCGAACGACTTCTTCAGGTCGAGCTCAGAGTTCTCCTGAACCTCGATACCCAGGTCGTACATGGGCTGGATGGGAGCGTTGCAAGCCAGAAAGTCCCAGGGACGGGGACCGAAGCCGATAACCTTCAGGTTGCGAACACCGATAACAACGCGAGCGATGTTGCGGAAGTCAGCGAGCTCCTTGACAGCCTCCTCGGGAGTTACGTTGGGATACTCGGGGATGTAAACCTTGAGGCGACGGAGACCTACACTATAAGAGAAGTTCAGCACACCGCAGAGTGCGTCACCACGATCGTTGGCGAGGTTGGCCTTGCCCTCCTCCTTGGCAGCGATAACCATAGCGGGGCCACCGAACTTCTGAACGAAGAGTGTGGTGGGACCCTCAGGACCAAAGTTGCCAAGGAACATACATACGGCGTTGATGCCATTCTCCTTAGCCCAATCAAGAGCCTTGTAGGTGTCAACATCGTTCTCGATAGTAACGGGGCAGTCATACACTTCGGGCAGACCTGCCTTCTTAACTTCTGCCATAACAGCAGCCAAACGTGCCTGAGTCAGGGCAATGGGGAAGCAGTCGCGGCTTACACCTACGATACCGAGCTTCACAACGGGTTGATTAATCATTTTGTGAATTGTTTTTTAGGATTAAAGATTATTTTATTGTCAATTTCTTCAGTTTTGGCTCTGCAAATTTAACAATTTTCCTTTAGGCGGCAAATAATATAACGAAAAAAAGTGAGTTTGTGGCTCACTTTTTCACGCAATGATATACTATTTGGCACAGAATGGTATTTTTTTACTTATGCCGAATAGTATATCATCTTCTTTTTTTCGTCTAGAGTACAGAGTTCAGAGCTGTTTCTTGCCTTACCCCGACAGGAATCCACCCCTTTTGAGGGAGTTAGAGTGGCTTTACTCAATGACCAGTTTCCGGACAGTGGTTTCGGTGATGAGCTGCTTGTCGAAGGCTTTCTTCTTGTCCTTGACATGACTGTCGAGGAAGGAGAAGCGCGAGAGCTGGTACTTGTCGGAAAGGCTGACGTCGAAGAAATTGTCGCACTGCACATCAACGTCCTGAATGACGACGTCGTGAGCACGCGAAACGGGCATGTCGGGACGGTCGCCGGGCGCAAAAAACTGCGTCCAGGGCTTGACAACAAGGAACGAGCCACAGGTGCCACGGAGGTTCTCGAGACGTATGTACTCGTAGTGCTGCGGTGTGTCGGGACGCATCTTGAGCCACAACACGCGGTGTGCCTTCTGGAACTCGATGTTGCGCAGCACGACATTGCTGCTATGCAATGACTCGGAGCCCACGGTGAGACAGCCATGCACCACACCATAGCGGCAATTCTGAACCAGGATGCGGGTATTAGGACCGTTCTCGGGCTTCTGGTCGGCCCATGTGCCCTTGCCACCCTTCAGCACCACGGCATCGTCGTTGACCGACATGTAGCAGTCGTTGACCATCACGTCGTGACAGAAATCGATGTCGAGAGCGTCGGTCGAGGGGCCGCCATGGCTCTTGTCGCCATAAGCACCAATGCCACTGGTGGGCGACCAGATGTAGCACGAGAGGTAGCGGACGTGGTCGCAACGGTAAAGGTGATTTGTCCAAAAGGGCGAATTGACGAGACGTACATCCTGCACCGTAACATTCTTGCAGTTAGAAATATAGACAAGACGATAGCGCATGGCATCGACATTGGTGCACTGCGGATTGAAGACACGACGCACCCAGAACTCCTCCCAGAAACGCAAGCCGTTACCATCGATGGTTCCACCGCCACAGATGGTAAACCCGTCCAATCCGTCGGCATTGATGAAAGCCGAGAAGTACTGGCGTGTCTCACCCTCGATGCGCGTCTGCAGGACGGGGTAATACTTGATTGCATCGATGGCCTTCAGCGTAGCACCGGGTTGCACGCAGAGATGGGTGCCAGGCTTGAAGAAGAGGGCTGCACTGAGGAAGGTCCCCTTGGGGATGACAACGACACCGCCACCCTGGGCAGACGCCTTGTCGATGACGGCCTGAATAGCCTCCGTCTGCAACAGCGTAGAGTCATTCTTGACACCATAGTCGGTGACTAGATACTGCTTGCCAAGCGAAGCGACATTCACCTTGGTGGTGTCCTGGAACCAAGCATCCATAGCCGAACCATCGGGCCACTGGTCACGCTTTGCGTGAAGTGAAAAGTGAAAAGCGAAAAGGGAAAGGCAGGTAAAGAGAAGGATACGTTTCATATGATTATTGAGAGAAGATTATTTGGAAAGTTTATACAGACGCACACTAGAGTTAAGGCCGGAAGGCATGGGCTGCCAGTCGGCATACGAAGTAGTCTTGTAGTTAATGTCCACCACGTTTATCTCCTTGAACTTGCGCCACTTAATGCCGCGACGGTCGTAGGCAGCGATGCGGTTGGCGGGCAGGTTAGTAACCTCGACGGTGAGCAGGTTCTTGTCCTTCTGCAAAGCCCAACCGGGGAAGTCGAGTGTCATGGGTTGCGCCCAGACAGTGCCCAGATAGCGGCCATTGAGATAGACACGTGCCGACTCGCGCACATCGCCCAGGTCGAGGCGGTAGTACGACTGCAGGTCAGCGCCTTCGGGCATGCTAAAGGTTGTCTCGTAGACACCCGTACCCATCAGTTCGCGGATGCTGTCGTTGGTCAACGTCTCCCACGTCTGCAACCGAGCAAGACGCTGAGTGCCAGGAACAACGGGCTGAGACTCGGTGAAGCGAAGCGTCCAGGGCAGATGGGTGAGGTCGGCAAGGAGGGTGGTTGATGATGCCGACTGACGCGACAAGGGATAGCAGAGCACCGGAGTGCCGCCGGCATCGACATCGATGAAGCAACTCTCGCCACTGCGAAGGTCGAGCTGGAGGGGTTGCTGCGAAGCGGTGAGGGTGACGCTCTTCTGAACATCGGCAGAGGTGAGATTGGCCACGAAGTAACGAGTACCCGCATCCATCTTGCGACGTATCATCTTCAAGCCGCACTGCGTCTTCAACTCCTCGGGTTGTGCAGCCTTGGCCAGTTCACCGGCTTCTATATTATATATAATGTGTGCTCCCTGTTTGCGCAAAGTGTCGAGATGCTTCCGGAGTGCCTTGGTCATGGTGACGCCCGGTGTGGGAAGCACCAAACCCTTGTAGCGTGTCCCGGCAGCCGTCTGTAGCATGCCGTCGACAAATTGGGTTTGCAGAAGCAGTTCCTCGCTGATGTAGTCGCAGTCGTAACCCAACGCGTCGATCTTGAGAATGGCGGCAATGAACTCAGGTGCCTTCTTGCCCATAGAGTGGATGTCGAACTGCATGAGACGCGTCTTGGTGTTCTGCTGCCACATGTCGCGAACGGGCAGGAAGACAAGGAAATCGTTATCGGGCCGGCCCTCCTGCAGACGTGTCTGACAAAGGGTGATGTAGTCTGTCAGGGCCTTGGCATCGCGCCAGATGGTGTTGGTGGGAGACATGTCGACCGAGGCATAGAAGCGCCATCCGGGCCAAGGATCGTCCTGCGGAGAGTAGCAGGCACCATGGAAATACATGCGGTTGACACCGGCGCAGAACATAAGGTCGAGGTCGGGCTTCATCTGCGAGAGCGAAGTGCGGAAGTGCTCGGTGAGCCAAGTGAATGTCTCGCTCGACGCGTAGGGCTTGCCCGTGACGTGGGCGGCCGAGGCGGCATACTTCAGCATCGAGAAATCGGAATCGTTCTTCTTCGTCTTACCGGGGTCGGTACGCAACCCCTTGATGCCCAGCTCGGAAAGTCCGAAACCCTCGATCTCGGGAATATCCACTGCGGCGTATACATCGATAAGGTTGGCAGGCGAACCGTGTGCCTGGTTGCGCACCTTGACGCCATGCTTGTGGCACCACGCTACCCACTGGCGGGTGAAGTTCTGCAGCAAGAGGTCGGAGAGCGTCTCGCGATAGTCGGCAATGACCTTCGCATCGCCATCTACAAACTCCTTCAGCTTGTCCGTCAGGTCATAACCACGACGAGCCTTGAACTCCTGCAGAAGAGTGGGTGTCCAGTCGGCTCCATACACCTCGTAGGAGTCGTTGAAGAAGGTGGCGGGATAGGCCACACCGGAAGTCTCAAAGGCCTTCTCGATACGATCAAGATAATGCTTCACAGCCACCGAGTCGAAGTGGTCGATAACGAAGCCTTCGCCCCCCGGAGCCGCACGCTTCACCTTCTGCTTAGTGCGGTCGAGATAGAGCGAAATGACGCGCTTCATGCCCTTCTTCTCCTTATACTCGCGGCTGGCTATGAGGGGCATTCCCTTCACTTTCTCATAATGTTTGGGATCGATGCTTCCAGTCTTGGCATCGACTAGCACATCGACCACCGTCACCTTGCAGGCAGCTTCGTCAAGTGGCACATCAGGACCGCCAAAAGGCCATCCCGTGCCACAGTTCATATCTACCTGTATACCCAGTCGCTTGCCTTCCTTCTGGCACACGTCGAGCATTCTCATCCATTTGGACGACAGGAAGTTAATCTCGTTCTCATCATTGCCCTGCACGCCGTAAATGGGCGTTATCTCGACACTGCCAATGCCTCGGCTGGCAAACTGCTCCATGTTGTAGCGGATACCCTCCTCGGTAACGGCCGAACCCAGCCACCACCAGCGTATGCCGGGACGACTCTCGACGCGTGTTCCTTTCAAGGAGAGTGCCTTATTGTTGTTTTGCACGACGGATGAGGTGGGAGTGCCAGAAGTGAGGAATTTGTAATACTCGGTGGCTCCGAGCAGGAAGCAACCCACGCCATAGTCATCGAAGTCGGGCAGACGATCGTTGGTGACAGGTTGTGAGTCGCTGGGTTGCTTGCCCGTACCTTGCTGCCAACCCAGGAACCCGTCTTCGTGCACGCACGAAGCCATGGCCTTCCAGGCACGCTGCATGATGGGAAGATATTTGTCCCGAGGCAGATAGCCATGCTCGACACACCACGCCATGGCATAGAGGAAGAGGCTGGTGCCCGTAACCTCAGGGCCACCGAAGTCGCTCTCGTCGGCCAGTGAGCAGTTCCAGAAACCATCGGCACGCTGCAAAGGAAGGAGGCCCTCGATCATCGAAGTGAGGTCGTTCTTATAATCCTCGTAATGAGCATCGGTGGGTTTCATCTCGTCCATGACACGCACCAAGGCAGCTGCCACCCAACCATCGCCACGGCTCCAGTAGCAATCCTTGCCACCGGGGGTGCGATAGGGAGGATTGAAGTCACGGTCGCGCCACCAGAGTCCATCCTTGGGGTTTCGCAAACCGCCATCCTGCTTGTTGCGCGAGTATTCGTACATCGACCATGCCTTCTCGGCATACTTCCTCTCGCCCGTCTCTGCGGCCAACTTCTGCAGCACCGGCATACCCATCTGTATGGCATCGATCCACCACCAGTCGGCATCGCTCTCGGCACCACGCAGCAGGGTGTTATCCATACACTCCCTGACATACTGCAACGTGGCTCCCTTGGCCTTCATGCGGAACATGTCAATGTAGGTCTGGCCACAGCAATAGTCGTCGGCGTCGTGGGTCTTCACACCGTTGCGAGGCGTCCACTTGTGGTAGTCGCACCAGCGCAGGGTGTAGTCGAAATAACGGGGTTCGGGACTTACGGCATGCAAGGCCATAAGGCCCTCGTAATAGACGGCTCGCGTCCACAACGAGCTGGGACGAACCTTGTTTCTCACGTATGTATCCTTGGTGGGGTCGGGCCACTGGCGCATGAACCAGTCGTTGACACTGACGGCCTTCTCCAGCACTTCGCCCGAAGATGTCTGGGCACTGGCCGAAGCACCAAAAGAGAAGCACATGATAAGGGCTGCAAAAAGACCGATAATGGTTTGTTTGTTAGTCATAGGTTAGTGTAATTTCGTTTTATTTCACAAAAATAATATTTTTCGGCGAGAAAACAGAGTTATTGTCAGTTTTATGACAAAAATTTGCATAAACAAACAAAAATGGCTAATTTTGCAGTAAAATACAACAACGATACACCCCGTTAACCCGTTGACTTGTTGAGCCAAACAGACAAACAAATGACAGACAACCCGAAACACATACACATCGAGGATTTCGACTATCCTCTGCCCGACGAACGAATAGCCAAATTCCCGCTGAAAGAGCGCGACAGCAGCAAGCTGCTCGTATACCGAAAGGGTGAGGTGATAGAGGACACCTTCTGCAACCTGACAAACTATCTGCCGAAGGGCATGATGATGGTGTTCAACAACACAAAGGTCATCCAGGCACGACTGCACTTCCGTAAAGGCGAGAACCAGGACGGAGCGCTCATCGAGATCTTCCTGCTCGAACCGGCTTTCCCCGTCGAATACCAGGAGAACTTTGCGGCAAAAGGCAAGTGCAACTGGTACTGCCTCGTGGGCAACCTGAAGAAGTGGAAAGGCGGACAGCTGTTTCATGAGTTGGAGGTGGGTGGAAAACGCATCCTGCTTTCGGCCTTCCGACTGGGCGAACATGGCACGAGCCAGGAGATTATGTTCGAATGGGACGGTGACGTGACATGGGCCGAGATACTGGACGTGATGGGTGAACTGCCCATCCCACCCTATCTGAACCGTAAAACCGAGGAGAGCGACAAGACAACATACCAAACCGTCTACTCGAAGATAAAAGGCAGCGTGGCAGCGCCCACAGCGGGGCTTCACTTCACCCAGCGTGTACTGGCTGACCTTGACGTACACGGCATAGACCGCGAGGAGGTGACACTGCATGTGGGTGCCGGTACGTTCAAACCGGTAAAAAGCGAGGAGATTGGCGGGCACGACATGCACACCGAGCACATTGCCGTACGCAGACAGACAATAGAGAAGCTACTGAAGCATGGCGGTGAAGCCATTGCCGTAGGCACCACCAGCGTGAGGACATTGGAGAGCTTGTACTACATGGGCGTGATGGCGAGCAAGAAAGACAAAGAAGCCGTGAGCGGACAGAGCGACGAACTGGGAGAGGAACTGCACGTAGCACAATGGATGCCCTATGAGTATGCCAAGGAGGAACGTAAACTGACAACCGTCGAGGCGCTGAATGCTCTGCTCAACTATATGGACGTCAACAAGTTGGATGTTCTGCACAGTTCGACACAGATCATCATCGCTCCGGGGTACGACTACCACATCGTACGGCGCATGGTGACGAACTTCCACCAACCGAAAAGCACACTGCTGCTGCTGGTCAGTGCTTTCGTCAAGGGCGACTGGCACAAGATTTACGACTACGCGCTCGGTCACGACTTCCGCTTCCTGAGCTATGGAGACAGCAGTTTGTTGATACCTTAGGCCCCTCTAACTCCCCCAAGGGGGAGGACTCCTATACATGTGAGGACAAAAAAGCCCCCTCTAACTCCCCCAAGGGGGAGGACTCTTATACATGTGAGGACAAAACGACTAACTATCCAAACAACTAAATAACAATGAGAATCTTAACTATCCTACTGACATTCTTCATCGCACTGGGCAGCCAGGCCAAGAAGAAAGAGAACTACACCAAGTATCTGTTTGTATTCTTCTCGAACAACACACCCGAAGGCGAGCAGATTCGCTATGCCGTCTCCGACAACGGTTTCGACTACACATCGCTGAACGATGGAAAACCCGTCGTGCTGAGCGACACCATTGCCCTGACAAAGAGCATCCGCGACCCTCACATCCTGCGCGGACAGGACGGCAAGACCTTCTACATGGTGCTGACCGACATGCGCTCGAGCCTGGGATGGCAGAGCAACGACGGACTCATCCTGATGAAAAGCACCGACCTCATACACTGGCAGCACACAGCCATCGACTTCCCCACCCGCTTCGGCCACTTGCCTGGTTTCGACCGCAAGAACCTACATGCCGTATGGGCTCCGCAAACCATCTGGGACCCTGTGGAGCAGCGTTACCTTATTTATTATAGTATAGGACGCCACGACTGGGAGTACCCCACCAACGATAAGAATCGCGATGGCAGCATCTTCAACCAGCCTTATTTCAAGCTGTTCTATTCGTATGCCAATGCCGACTTCACCGACATCACCGAACCCAAGCTGCTCTTCGACTTTGGCAAGGCCAGCATCGACGGTGACATGATTCGCGACGAGAAGAATGACCAGTATGTCCTCTTCTTCAAGGACGAGGGCCGCTCGGTGCTGAACCGTGGATGGCGTACACGCCAGGGCGTGATGCGCGCCACATCGAAGAACATCACAGGACCTTGGAACATCGAGTGGAAACATCTGCAGAAGGCTGGACAATATCCCGTCGAGGGCAGCAGCGTCTTCCCCCTCATCGACGGGTCGAAGTGGATACTCATGTACGACTGCTACGCAAACGGTCATTACCAGTTCTGCGAGAGTACTGACCTGCAGAACTTTACCTATGTGCGCGACACACCCACCTCGGGAAACTTCACGCCACGACACGGTTCGGTCATCCCCATCACCGAGAAGGAATACAAAAAACTGGTGAAAGCATTTAAGTAACTGAACTTTCGCTTCGCTTTTGTTCACTTTCAGTCGTTTATGAAACTAACTGTTTAGGGACATTACCTCCTAAATAAAGGCCAAAAAGAAGCCCAGCCGCGTGTTTGCGACTGGGCTTCTTTATTTATCTTGCCGTGCAGCATCTTACATCATGCCGCCCATGCCACCCATGCCGGGAGCACCCATAGGCATCTCGGGCTTGTCCTCCTTAGCGTCACAGATGACACACTCGGTGGTGAGGAACATACCTGCGATAGAAGCAGCGTTCTCGAGGGCTACACGAGTAACCTTGGCAGGATCGATGATACCGCTGGCCTTCATATTCTCGTACTTGTCCTCGCGTGCATTGTAGCCGTAGTCACCCTCACCGTTACGTACGTTGTTGACAACCACGCTTGCCTCCTCGCCAGCGTTCTCGACAATCTGGCGCAAGGGCTCCTCGATGGCACGACGGATGATCTGGATACCTGTCTCCTCGTCAGCGTTGTGACCCTTCACGTCGGCCAAAGCTGCCTGTGCACGGATGTAAGCTACACCACCGCCAGGGATGATACCCTCCTCGATGGCAGCACGAGTAGCGCAGAGAGCATCGTCAACACGATCCTTCTTCTCCTTCATCTCCACCTCGCTGGGAGCACCCACATACAGCACTGCTACGCCACCTGCCAACTTGGCCAGACGCTCCTGCAGCTTCTCCTTGTCGTAGTCGCTCTTGGTGTTGGCTATCTCGTTCTTGATCTGGTTTACACGATCCTGAATCAGCTCTGCCTGACCATGACCACCAGCTACGGTGGTATTGTCCTTGCTTACGATAACCTTATCGGCCGAACCCAACATGTCGAGTGTAGCCTGGTCGAGTGTAAGACCGGTGTCCTCGCTGATTACCAAACCGCCAGTCAGTACAGCGATGTCCTGCAACATAGCCTTGCGACGGTCGCCAAAGCCGGGAGCCTTGACAGCACAGATCTTAAGCTGGGTGCGCAGACGGTTTACAACCAGAGTGGTAAGTGCCTCGCTCTCAACGTCCTCGGCAATGACGAGCAAAGGACGACCGCTCTGTACGGCGGGCTCCAAGATGGGGAGGAAGTCCTTCAGGTTAGATATCTTCTTGTCGTAGATGAGGATGTAGGGATTCTCCATCACGCACTCCATCTTCTCGGTATCGGTAACGAAGTAGGCGCTGAGGTAACCACGGTCGAACTGCATACCCTCGACAACACCGATGGTGGTGTCACGACCCTTAGCCTCCTCGATGGTGATGACACCATCCTTGCTCACCTTCTGCATGGCATCGGCCAGGAGCTTACCAATCTCGGGATCGTTGTTAGCGCTGACGGTAGCCACCTGCTCAATCTTCTGGTAGTCATCGCCCACCTGCTCTGCCTGAGCCTTGATGTTCTCAACAACAGCCTTCACAGCCTTGTCGATACCACGCTTTAAATCCATGGGGTTGGCACCAGCGGTGACATTCTTCAAGCCCTCGCGTACGATGGCCTGTGCCAAAACCGTTGCGGTGGTAGTACCATCACCAGCATCGTCGCCGGTCTTGCTTGCCACACTCTTCACCAGCTGTGCACCTGCATTCTGGAAGGGATCGGCCAGCTCTACTTCCTTAGCCACAGTCACACCATCCTTGGTGATGTGGGGAGCACCAAACTTCTTCTCGATGATTACGTTACGTCCCTTGGGACCCAGTGTTACCTTTACGGCATTTGCCAACTGGTCTACGCCCTGCTTCATCTGCTCGCGGGCGTCAATATTGAATTTAATGTCTTTTGCCATAGTTTTAAGTGAAAAGTGAAATGTGAAAAGTGAAAAGTACAGGAGCTGTTAAAGATCAACAGGACATGTGTACCCACTTTACACAGACCACTTTTGCTAATTATTGATTGTTATAATATCTGTTTGTTTCTCTTTTTTGAAAAGCTCAAAACAAAAAGGCAAAATGCACAGTCGGTGCGCTTTCCACTTTTCAATTATCACTTTTCAGTTGTTGGTTATGCCAACACTGCTACCACGTCGCTCTGACGCATAATCAGGTACTTCTTGCCCTCGTGCTCCAACTCAGTACCGGCATACTTGCCATACAGCACTTCGTCGTTCACTTTCAGCACCATCTCTTCGTCCTTGGTGCCGCCACCTACTGCCACGACAGTGCCCTGAAGAGGTTTCTCCTTGGCTGTGTCGGGAATAATGATGCCACCAATTGTCTTTGTCTCTGCAGGAGCGGGCTCGATGAGCACACGGTCTGCTAAAGGTTTAATTGTCATAGTCTTTTGTTTTATATGGTTATTAATTCTTTTGTTTCTGCCAAATAATTGTGCCATAAATATGCCAAAGAGGTAAGATATTGCCAAAATGGCAGAAAAATATTGCAATATACATGTTTTTTTGCTAATTTTGCAGCGCAAGACGAAAGAATGACTGGAATGAACCCGTTCTAACACCGAAAATGAAAGACCACAAACAAGCATATCTTTGCGGCGCAGGCTACCTAGGCATCGGCATCTTTATCATGACGATGCTGTCCGTCATTCCCAAACAAGGCGGCTACACATGGGAACCGTGGATTATCAACACCGCCACGGCATTGATGTTCGTGCTACTTGTCTGGCTTACAGCGCGTCTGGCAAAAACGAACAAGACGGCTTCGGGCATCCTGCTCACCGGCCTCTTCATCCTCCTCTTCTGTCCGGGCGTGAACCTTTTCTTCCTGCGCGACGAGCAGGGCATTCTCGAACTAGGCTCTGAATGCATCGTGCCCTTCTTCATGGGGCAGTACACACGCATACGTCGTAAAGACTTTCATTACTGGTACTTCCTGATGTTGCTGATGGGCATCTTCTGCAGCTACACCCACAATGGTGTTACCATACCGCTCTGCATCACCTTCCTCTGGCTGTCATTTCGTCACCTCAAAGGTTTCTTCCGTATGGCATGCTGGCCTATGGTCATAGGTTTTGTCATTGGCACACTGCTCAGCATATTCTTCAACGCCAATCCTGTCGAGGCACTCGGCCTTACCCCCACCCTACCCGAGACGATAAGCCATTTCTCGGAGAACACAATCACAATCGTGCGAACCCTTTGGGACACGAAGGTATTTGTCATCAGCATCGTTGTAACGGGATTCCTAATCTATGGCGCAAAGGGGCGCAAGATGTTGGCACGCATCGTAAAACGTCACTATGCTCTCACCCTTTGTGCCATTGTGTCACTCATTACCGTGCCACTGGCCCCTCTCGGCATCGACAATGCCGTTCATGGCGTATGCTTCTTCAGCATGTTCTGGCTCATCTTCCTGGCCAAATACCTGGCAGAACGATATTGGAACAAAAGAATCTGAGGGGAAGTTCATTTCATCCTAAAACATGAGCAAAGGAAAAGCGTAGCGAGAAACATCGAACTACCGAAGGGTAAGCTATAAGCGTCCGTACGAGAGTGAACCGTCCAACCTAGGCTGGACGGTTGAAAACCGCTAGGAGAAATTCACAAAACCGCAGCGAGAACGAACCGTCCAACCTAGGCTGGACGGTTGAAAGATGCCAGGAGAAATTTACAAAGCCGCTAGAAGATTTTCGGAAAGCCGCTAGAAGGATTATTTAAAGACGCAGCACGAGTGAATCATTCGTGCAAGGCGGACGATTTACTATTGCCAGGGCATTTTCCTTGTACAGAGTAATATTATCACTCCATTTCACGGAAGAACATGAAAAACTCCCGACGTTCCTGTGTGGGGAAAGTCGGGAGTTTGCACTATGTGTGTTGTGTAATGTCAGATCAGATGCGATGCTGCTTAGCGACGTCGGCCACCAAAGAAACCGAAGCGGAGGTTTGCGGTGAAGAGGACGTAGCTGCTGACCATCTGGCTGTGTGAGTCGCTGATTGACGTAGCGCCCACGCTGCGGTTCAAGTCATCACGCTGGTCGAGGATGTCGACCCAACGGATTGACAAGGTAAGAATCTTCTTGGGCAGGAGACGCTGGCTGAGGCTGGCGTTCCAGATGGTGCGGATGTTATTGGCCGCTGCATTGGCGTAACCGGCACGCTTGGTGGTGCTGATGTCGGTGTTGAACTGCATACCCCAGGGGAAAGTGAGATGGGTATTGAAATTACCACCGAAGTTCCATACATTAAGTTTCTGAGCGTTGGGGTTGGTGCTACGGTTGATGTTGTAGCGCACGTTGCCACCTGCTGTAGCCTCGAGCTGCCATCCGCTCTCCCAGTCGTGACGGTAGGTGAGGCGAAGACGCTCGTTGAGGTTGAACGAGTTTGTGCGTGTACGCACGGTCTCTTTCTCCTTGCTATTATACTGATAACCAATATTATTATTGAAGTTGCCACTCATGTCGTTGCTGACGCGCCAGTGCTTCATCTCGCCCATGGCGGTGTTGAAGTTGTAAGAGAGGCTACCACTCCAGTTACCATTGACATTGACGGGCTGCGACACACGTCCACCAGTCTCCTCGTTGTACTCGGTCCTGTTGGTCGTACTGTTCTGTGTCACACGGAACTGCATGTTCAAACTGTTGGTGCGCTGAGCCTCGACATTGGTGCGACGGTAGTCACTGTTGATGTTGTGCGAGAACGAGGGCTTAAGGTTGGGATTACCATAGCGTATGTTCAAGGGGTCATTGTCGCTGAGCACACCCTCGACCATATCGGTGATATTGGGCTGACCAGTACTACCACTATAGCGGAAATTGAACGTCTCCTGACGACTGAACTTGTAGCGGAAGTTCACGTTGGGCGAAGCATTCCAAACGGTACGCGAGGTGTGCAGGTTCATCTTGCTTCCATCCTTACCACGCACATTGTCCACCTTATTATATTGTGGCTGTACGTTACCACCAACGGTCAATTCGTACTTAGTACGGTTCAAACGCAACTGTGCACGCAACTCCTGATTGATGTAGCGGTTGGTGGTGTAGCCCAACTGCAGGGTATCGTCCTTGACGTAGGGCGAATCGTAGTAATCGCGATAGTTGCCGATGTTAATCATGCCAGAACCGTCGCCAAATGGAGGTACGACGAACGCACCGTAGTCGTCGAAGAAATTGTCGTAGATGGCGCGTATATTACGGCGGTTGTCGGTATAGCGATAGTTGAAGCGGTAGTTGAACTGCAGATACGTCTGGTCGGCAATAGGCTCGGAGTAGCCCAACTGCGCAGTGAAGTTGTAGTTGTTCGAGGGGTTGTTGTTGAACTGTACCTTGTGATAGATAGAGTCCTCGACATCGATGTAGACAGTCTGTCCGTCGACAATCATCTGGTTGCGGATACTCTGCAGATAGTCGGTCTGACTGTAGTTGTTGCTCTCTGTCTGCGTGTCGCCATAGCCTCCACTCAGGTTCAGGGTGACGTTACGTCCCTGCTTGGCCAGTCGCTTGTTGATCTGCAGCGAACCATTGATGTTGTAACGACTGTTCTCGTTACGGCTGCTGCTACGACGATGGTTGATACCTATGTTGTAGTCATCCTCGAGCTTACGCCACAAGCCCAATGGGTCGTCGGTGTACTGATAGGGATCGGCATTGAACTGAGCACTCTCGCTGTCATTGTGGCTGCTGCCTTTTGACCATGAGAAGTCGGGACGGAAGAGAAAGTTCCAGCTGGAGTCGGGACGCCACTCTACCTTGTACTGGAAGTTGAAGCCATTGTTGTTGTTGCCGCTCCAGTTGTGGTTGTTGTTGAACTTAGGACTGGATAACTCGAAGTTCTGACTATTGCTCCACGACTGGCTGCTACTCTGGCTGAAGTTGCCGGTAGCCGAACCGTTCAGTTCTATCTTCTTCTTCTGGATGTTCATGGTCAGACCACCCGATTGGTTGTCGGTCATACCATTGCCACCGGTGTTATTGCCGTTGCCCACAACACTGAACTTATTATCGCCTTTGAAACGGTTGACGTTAAAGCGTCCCTGATAGCGATCCTGCGGGAAACCGTATGCTCCCTCGACATTGCCAAACCATCCCTGCTTCTTGCCCGACTTGATGATGAGATCCAAGACGGTTTCCTCCTCACCGTCGTCAATGCCGGTGATGCGAGCACGATCGCTCTTCTTATCGTATGCCTTGACCTTGTCGACAATGTCGGCGGGCAGATTCTTCAAGATAAGCTCGCGATTGCCACCGAAGAACTCCTTGCCATCGACGAGGAACTGACTGACCTTCTTACCATTAAACACATAATTGCCGTCATCGTCGATAGTGATGCCAGGCAGTTTCTTAATCAGATCCTCGACAACGGCTCCGTCGGGCAGTTTAAAGGCATCGGCATTGTACATAACGGTGTCGTCGACAACCGTCATCTCGGCCAGCTTGCCCTGTACCACGGCTTCGCCCATGACGGTGGCATCCTCGCGCAAGAGTACATCACTCACCTTGAAGTTACCACTCTTCTTCTCGAGATTGAGGGTGAAGTTCTGCGCCTTATATCCGATGAAAGAGATGTTGATGCGGTAGGTACCGGCAGGCACCTTCTGCAACACGTATTGTCCCTTCTCGTTGGCTGCCGTTCCGGCTACAAGTGTGCCATCGGGCTTGGCCAGACGAATCTGGGCTCCAGGCAAGACGTCGAGCGACTGACTGTCGTAGACCGTTCCGCGCACATTGACGGTTGTGACCAGTCCTAATGCGCTTTCCAAAGCCGACTTACTAGGAGAATATGTACCTTGTGCCAAAGCTAATGTGGCACAACAAAAAGCTAGGATTATAGTTAGTATAGACTTTTTCATAATATAGATTGACTGCACCTTACGGAAAAGGTTTAAATTACAAGTGCGTAATTGCACGAAAATATGCAAAAAGTTGCGAAATCGCTCAAAAGTTCGTACTTTTGCAACACTATGGAACAAGGAAAAATAAGATTCGACAAGGCCTGGGCTTGGCTGATAGTGATTGGAATGCTATTCACTTGGCTGAACTGGCAGATACCAAGAGTCATTGACGACTATCCCTACAGTCGCTCGTTTGTTGGCGTAGCATCGGCCGACGAAGACCAAAACATCAATGCCACCATCAATGGGCTGAGCGACCTGCTAGCATCGCAAACCACACACTACCAAGTCATTAACGGGCGTGCGTTGGTTCACACCTTCGTACAAATGTTCTGTTGTTGGTTCGGGCAGATTCCCTTCGACATCCTGCAAGGCATACTTTTTATATTCTGCATCGTCCTTATGGCCAGGCATACTGGTTCGAAGCATGTACTAGCGGGCATACCTGTCATGCTCGTCTACCTGATTCTTTTCCGCGAGCCTGCATGCATCTATCACGGCGTAGCTTGTGGAATCAACTATCTATGGGTAATGAGCTTGATGCTGGCTTTCCGCTGGCTTTACATGAAGGATGGCAAGCACCTGGTATTAATGGGGATAATGGCTTTTGCAGCGGGCTTTTCGAACGAGGCATTTGCCATTCCGTTTGCCGGCGCATTCTTCATTGAGATGCTGCTAGAGTGGAAGCAACAGCCAACAGCCAAAAGAGTTATGGTGATGCTGATGTGCCTAGGCACGTTATTGCTGCTCGTGGCTCCGTCCAACTTCGCACGTTTGTCGGCCACAACGCAAGCCGAGTCGGCATCCTCGCTTCCACTCCATCTACAACCACTTGTCAACCTGCGCATCACATTCATCTGTATCTTACTCCTCGTCATCACATTTTTCAGGAAGAGACGTTCATTCGTAAGAGAGAACATGTTCTGGATCAGTGCAATAGTGCTATCGGCACTGATGTCGCTAGCTATTGGAGGCGAGAACATCCGGCAGTGTATCGGCGCGGAGATAGCTTCAGCCATACTGATTGTAAAGATGGGGCGCGAATGGATCAGTTCGCCTCTGCACAAACCAGCACTGACAATATGCTCATGCACATTATGCCTATTGCTGTTGGGCATCAACATCATACAGCGCCCCATGAGCAGCCGATTTGAAGAGGTGCGCTTGAAAGTGGAAGAGAGCAAAGAGAGCAGAGTGATAGTACACACGAAGGACATCTCCTACAAGCCTCAAGTGGAGAAATATCGTTGCTGCGAACTGAGCGACTTCCAACTGGAACAGTTCCGTTGGTGGTACAAAAAAGAATCGGTGGAAGTGAGCTACGAATAAAATAAACGCTTTTTTACTTCGACTTTTCGCGTACGAAATAGACAGGGCGTTTCTTCACCTCGCTATATACCTTGCCCAAGTATTCGCCAATAATGCCAATACCCAGCAACTGGAAACCACCGAGAAAGAGCATAACGGTCATGATGGTGGGATAACCTGCCACGGGATCGCCCCAGAAGATGGCTTTGGTAAATACCCATAACATATACACGAATGCACTAAGTGCAGTGAGCATACCAACAACCGAGACCAGGCGCAAGGGAAAGGTACTGAATGAAGTAATGCCATTCCATGCCAGGTGAAAGAGGCTGCGCATGCCCCATGTGGACTGCCCCGCCACACGTTCGCCACACTCGAACAGGATTTCCTTCTTGCGGAATCCTATCCAGCAGAACATACCTTTTGTATAGCGTTCTGTTTCGCGCAGTTTGCACAACGCCTCAACGCATTTTCTGTCAAGAAGCCGGAAGTCGCCGACATTCTCCAACACCTCGAAACGCGATGTCTGTTTCAGGATACGGTAGAACATCTTGGAGAATACGCGACGAAGCCAAGGCTCCTTCTCGCGGCTGTCACGCTTGGCATACACATCTTCATAGCCAGCCTCCCATTGGCGCAACATACTGGGAAGCAGTGCAGGTGGATGCTGCATGTCGGCATCCATAACAATAACGGCATCGGCATCGGCATAATCAAATCCGGCCAACATAGCATTCTCCTTCCCGAAGTTGCGACTAAGATCAATCCATTGCACACGTTCATCCTGGCTTGCCATCTGCTTCAGAAGGTCGAGCGTACCATCCAGACTTCCGTCGTTGACGAACAAGAACGTCCAATCGTAGTCCTTCTCAGTGCTCACGACACCATCCAGCGCAGCCTTTAATATAGGTAAAGATGCAGCTTCGTTATAGACTGGAACAAGAATGGCAACTTGCTTCATACTAGCAAAACGTGTTTAATATAAGTTACTTATCACAACTTGTAACAAGACAGGGGCTATTTCAAGACAATCTCGACGGGACAATGGTCGCTGCCCATAATATTACTATGAATGCAGGCTGACTCCAGTTTATCGACCAAACGATTGCTGACCAGGAAATAGTCGATACGCCACCCCACGTTCTTAGCTCTGGCTCCCATGCGGTAGCTCCACCACGAATACTGATTCTCGACAGTGGGATAGAAATGGCGGAAGGTGTCGGTGAAGCCACTTTCAAGCAGTTGGGTCATCTTCTCGCGCTCCTGGTCGGTAAAGCCTGCATTCAGATGGTTCGTCTTCGGATTCTTGAGGTCTATCTCCTGGTGCGCCACATTCATGTCGCCACAAACGATGACAGGCTTCTTCTTGTCCAGATCCAAAAGATAATTGCGGAAAGCATCCTCCCACTCCATTCTATAGGGCAGGCGCTTGGGCAGGTCTCCCTTGACATCAGCACTTTGCGAATTGGGCGTATAGACACAGACGAGATAGAACTGCTCCATCTCGAGCGTTATGACACGTCCTTCACGGTCCATCTCCTTGACAGCCTCACTACTTTCCTCGACACTGATACCATTCTTTACGCTCAACGGCACATGCTTGGTGTAGATAGCCGTTCCGCTATAACCCTTCTTCTCGGCATAGTGCCAATAGGAATAGTAGCCAAGGAAATCAAGATCGAGCTGTCCGGCCTGCATCTTGGTTTCCTGAAGACAGAAGAAATCTGCATCCAACGATTCGAATACCTCGCAGAAATTCTTACCAACCACGGCACGAAGGCCATTCACATTCCAACTTATAAATTTCATTTTCTAGGAATTGGTTAAAAGAATAGTAAAAGAGAAGTAAAAAGGAAGTAATAAAGAAGTAATAGAGAAGTAATAGGGACGATACGTTTGTTTACTGCGTACTCTCTCTGCCGTTATTGCCCCCCTTGGAAGAGTTAGAGAGGGGTTCTTACCACTACCTTCTTGCCCTCCACCACATAGATACCGGGCATCAAGCCAGAGATACAATTAATATAAGGTACGCGTGTACGTACGCGTATGCCGTTCAGCGTAAAGACATCGACCACGTCACGACCCACAGTAGCCAAGTCGATGCGGTCGGGCTGTCCGAAGTCGACATCCTCGTCTTCGCCGATAATATCCTCGCCCAAATCATACTTCTGCAGATGCGAATAGACGAAATTGGCTCGACGTGTCAGCCAATTCTTGGAATTCTCGGTCACCGTAGCATATTGACGGCCATCACTCCACATCGTGGCATTGTGCTGCAGCGAAGGTGAGACGTAGGCATAATAGTCATCGCAATACTCAATGAGTTCGTTCAACCTTCCGGTATTGATGAACTCCGTCCACAGACGATAGTATTCCTTCTTCACCACCTCGGAATTGCGCAACAGGGAACGGAAGAAGGGAGTTCCAACGTTGCCATAGTTGAAGAGGTCGGTCTCGGCATCATAGATGAAATAGGTGCTGTGACCCTCGTAGCCATAACTCCAGTCGAAGTCCCACACTGGACCGAATACCCAGAGCGAGTCATTGAGGATATCCTCGTTGTAGAGATACCAGCTCTTGGGATGCTGCATCTCGGTATTGCGAGTTAGATCGGTGACAAGCATAGCACGACAAAGTGCATCAACATCGGCCATCGTCGACACCTCGCCGATATTAACCTCATAATCCAACTGGTTGTAGGAATACTTGATGTCGTCGAACGTGATATTGGTCACCGTCTCAGGGTCGCTGAATTCGGGCTCCTTGACATTGACATACTGTCTGGACTGCTGGCTACGGAACTTGTACTCCCCGTCATAATAGCTATCCATCTCTAGCAATACGGCATTGCTGTCATCGGCAATGTCGATGCTGTTGTTGGCAAAGCCTATCTTCTCGGTAAAATTATACGATCCACGATACTGTCCGTTGACGTACAACTCGACAGGAATGATATGATTACATGCGGCACTCTCCACCATGTCGGCAATCTTCATAGCCAAGGCATTGGTGGTCATTGAGCCACCCTGCTTGTTGGCCAGAAGCACCCAGCTCTTGCCCTTTGTCATGCCGAAGGGCTTTACCTTCTCGGGGAACTTCATACGATAAGGGTTCTTGCTACTCCAACTGTTAGACCATGACGAGTTGCCACGTCCGCGTATCTGGATGGCTGTACGTTCCATATCAGGGAATATGCCCACGCCGTCGATGGCAATCTCTGCATCTTCCCAGGTTTCCTTACCATAACGGCCTATCCATGTCCAACTGTTCCATGACTGGCCATCGTCAAACCAGATGTCCATTCGGGGAACATTATATTCACGGTTCTCACCCGCGGGATGATCGGTAAGGAAGTCAACATGCACCTTGTAGTCACGTCCATAGGGCACAAAGCCGTGCTTGTATTCGGCGGGAACAAGAAGCTCAGGGACGAAGTCCTCGGCAGACTTTCCGTAATCGGGATTGGCTTCTACCTTACTCATTGAGAATTCACTCAACACCAAATAGTTCTTGCGCGACGAATCGGTAAGTTGGAAGCGTACATACTTGTAAGGCTTACCCATCTCGATGATTTTGCTTTCAAATTGCAATGCCTGGCCAATGGGCAGATTATCCTTATCCTTGTCCAAAGTGCGTACTTCATTCCACTCCTCGCCATCCTGACTGCCCAAGATAATAAAACCAGCGGGTGAATAGGCATTGTTGCTGGCACTGTTGCGCGTGGTATAGCTAAACAGGAAGTTCTCGATGGGCTCTGCCATCTCGATCTGCAGATAGGGCCATGTTGTCACGCCGTCACCATAGTAAGAGCCTTCCGACCAGTTGTTGGTGCCACTCCAATTGGAATGGAATACGGTGTTGATATCACCGTCAAGGATGTTGCTGAGCTGCTGGTCAGATTCTGCACTGGGCCAGTTGCTAGAAAGCATTTCGGGGGAGAGAGCTATGGGGGTAATGAGCCAAGGCTCCTCAGTCTCTTCGGGAGGCGTACTCCACACCTCGTCACTAATCTTCTCCACACGGTAAATCCAATTCTTGGGATAGACCACGGAATACAAGTAATCCTTGTCAAAACGCAGACGTGTCTTCTTGCTATGCTGCAACTTGTTTCCTATATAGGCCGAAGCGCCTTCGGACAACTTGAACGAGGGAGTCAGACGTTTACCTATACAACCTACTGTTACATTGATGGTACCAGCCTCGTTGTCTATCACACCTTCAGCATCGGTGTAAAGCTGGTCGTTGAACTTGTTGTTGAACTTGAAACTTTCAATCTCCGGCATCGATCCCTGATAGATGCTGTCTATGCTGGCCACATTGCCTTCGGTGTAGGTGAAGGTTGTATCGCTGGCCAAAGCGATCGTTACCAATCCACCTTCTTGTGTGGTAGAGAGGATGTACTTCTCGGGGATGACAACCAACTGTCCGTCAAGGAACGTTATGAAACGCATCTTGCCCAAGTCTTCCTTTTCCGGCTCGATAACAGTCACCGTGCACGTAGCCGACAATGCGCTGTTATTGGCCAAGGTTACCGTTATGGTGCAAGTACCTGCCTTATGTGCCGAAACGACACCATCCTTGACTGTTGCCACTTCGGCATTGTCGGTGCTCCACGTCAGATTGTCTGCACCCGAAGCATCGGCGGGCAAAACAGTAGCGACAAGAGAATAGCTGTTACCCTCTTTGATTGAGATGTTGGTTTGGTTGAGCGTCAAACTGGTTGCAACAATCTCATTAACCTCGCGTATGTACCAAAAACTTCCAGCGTCGTCGATAGTCCATGCAGCCATGGGGTATTGGGCGTGGCTGGCTGCGCAGAGAAATTTCTTATCGGCATTCTGCACACCCGCAGCACCAGTAAGGCGTATTGCCCACTGTCCGTCACCATTAGCTATAATATCGATATCCGTTGCATCCTCAGTAAAATAGAAATTGCCATAATCTGCCATATAGCCACCCCAAGGAGACCATGACGAAGTGAGATCGGTCAGATAACGCTTGGCACCCAGATTATAGAATCGATACGTTCCCTTCTCGCCCGCCGTTATGCGCCACTGGTTGTTGGCATCCAACTCGTCGATGGGGGACATATAAGCATCGTTGACGCACCCACTGGGATGGGGTACGATGCCACCACCCAACATGGCATCCTTGTCACTAATCTCTGGATTGTACACGCAAAATCCATATCCATTAGCATTCTCCAACAGATATTTCTTTGCACTCTTCAGTTCGTCCAACGACTTGATGCCCTGGGCTAGAGCACCCAAGCCAGTCAGCAGAACAGCAATTATGACGGAAAGTCTTTTCATACACTTTATTTAAAAACAATATTTGAAGATATTAGGGGTAAGATTGGCATCTAGAGGTTTCAATCTCACAACCTCACAACCTAGTTCTCCCCCTTGGGGGGGCTGAGCTTTACTTTAAGTATTTGCTCAAAGGCGAATCAATGGCACGCAAGCCCTTTGCAATGCTCTGTGCATTGAGCTTTGCACCTTTTTTGGAGGTGTGTGTATGATCCTTCTTGTAGTAATCGCGCGTAGCCTCACGTCCCAGTTCGTCATAGGCATCAGCAGAGATGTTGTGCAAGTCGACAAACTCCACGGCCGTTTGCGCCACCACTTCGCGATACCATTTTCCAAACGAGTCATTACGACGCTCAATCTTACCCCCAGGCCACTCATTGCGAGGGGTCAGGCTGACCAGGATAGGAGTAGCACCCTTCTGGCGTACATCGTCAATCATCTTGTGCAGATACCAGCCGAAGGTATAGACAACTTCGTTGCGAACCTCCTCGTTGGTGCGAACACGATACACATGACTTGAATCAGCCGTACCTGTTATATCGTTGCGAGCCTTGCCATGTGCTATCTCGTTACCAGCATCGTTGTGTCCAAACTGAATGAGGACGAAGTCGCCAGGCTGCAAGTCGTTGTAAACCTTGTCCCAACGCCCTTCGCGCAGATAGCTACGACAAGAACGACCTGCCTGAGCCGCATTGTGGATGGTAATCTTTGATTCGTCGAAGATATCACTAGCCACAGCACCCCAGCCCCACATACCGTCTTCGTCCTTATCGGTATTCTTGACGGTAGAGTCGCCAGTGATGAACACAACAGGCTTGCCCTTCTGGCGCTTGACACCAGTAGTGGGAAGTTGTAAGTTGGTCATCATGCCCTTCAGTTCCTGTATCTCCTTATTCTCACTTGCCATAATGCCATCGGCTGCCGAACGGGCATTAAGCTGTGCACCAAAAGCTGAGGTGTGAATATGGTCGAGATAGAAATGATAGTTGAACTTCCACTCTGTCATCTGGTCATACTTCTGTGCCGATATCTCATTCAGGTCCACGAAGGGGCAATCCAGCTCTTCTGCTATCTGCTTGGCCCATAAACCAAAAGTTTCATTGACACGCACCACATGTCCGGGGTTCTTCTCGTCATATGCGTTGCGGGGAGTCAGAGACATAAGAATAGGGTGTGCGCCTAATGCCCTTGTCTCGCGCACGAAACGACGCATATACTCGCCATAACTGTATACGGTCTCCTTCACGCCTGTCTCCTTGATGGTGACATTCAGCGAGTCGGTAGCCGAGATGCCTCGGATGGTGGCTCTTGCTCTTCCCTCGTCAAAAGGTCCATTGTCATTATGTCCCAACTCGATGATTACCCAGTCGCCAGGTTTGATGCCTTTCTTGACATCTGCCCACAAGCGATTGTAGAACGTACGACTTGACGTGCCTCCCAAGGCATGGTTCTCAACGGTTATTTTCGACTCGTCGAAATACTCATGGGCGTAGAAACCCCATCCCCACTGACCATTGTCACCATTGCCTAGTGTGCCCGTACGCATCGTCGAATTGCCCACAAGAAACAAAACGGGGTTATTGCCTTTTCGGCTTGAGCCAGCCACGGGACGAGCCGTGGCTGCTTTCTCCAAAGAATCTAGAGTGAGGTCAACGACCTTGTTCACATCCTCCATACCTTGGTATTTCTTCTCATCATCGGTCATCTGCGCAAAGACAGGGAAGCCCAGAGACAAGAAGACGAGCATCAGAAAGTTTCTTTTCATATGTTAGTCAGATTAGTTAGTACATCATTATGCGTGCAAAGATAGTAAAAATAAAGCAAAAAGAACACACCGAGCACCGTGTTTTTAGTTTTTTTACCTCATTCACGACATCAGAAGGCATTTTTTACGACAAAAATTGCACAAATTGAAAGTAAATGTGTATCTTTGTGCGCATTTATTGAGAATTTTGCGTCGAACACATTATTTAATAATATAGTGCGAACCGCATTCCTACTTCCCGATTGGCAGAAAACTAATTAAACTTAATAAGGTAAAAATTATGAAAATTGTTGTACTTGCAAAGCAAGTTCCCGACACACGCAATGTGGGTCCTGATGCAATGACCCCCGAAGGCACCGTGAATCGTGCAGCCCTTCCTGCTGTGTTCAACCCCGAGGATTTGAATGCCCTGGAGCAGGCTCTTCGCCTGAAGGAGCAGTTCCCCGGCTCTACCATTTCAGTTGTAACCATGGGTCTGCCCAAGAGTGCAGAGGTTATCCGCGAGGCTCTCTATCGTGGAGCCGACAATGGTTATGTGGTTACCGACCGTTGCCTGGGTGGCGCCGACACATTGGCCACCAGCTACACTTTGAGTCAGGCTATCCGTAAGATTGGCGATTTCGACATCATCCTGGGTGGTCGTCAGGCTATCGACGGAGATACTGCACAGGTTGGCCCTCAGATTGCAGAAAAACTTGGTCTGACACAGGTCACCTATGCTGAGGAGATTCTCTCGGTCGGCCCCGAGAACAAGAAGATTGTCATCAAGCGTCATATCGATGGCGGTGTCGAGACCGTCGAGGCTCCCCTGCCTCTCGTTGTCACAGTCAACGGTAGCGCAGCACCTTGTCGTCCCCGCAACGCAAAGCGCGTCATGAAGTACAAGAACGCTACTGTGGCAGCTGAGCGCAGTGCCGAGAACGCGGACAAGTATGCAGCTCTCATCGAGAAGAAGCCCTTCCTGAACATCACCCAGTGGGGTGCGGCCGACATCGACGCCGACCTGAACCAGGTTGGTAAGGCAGGCTCTCCCACCAACGTAAAGGCTGTACAGAACATTGTCTTCAAGGCTAAGGATAGTCGCACCATGACTGCCAGCGATGCTGACGTTGAGGGTTTGATCATCGAGTTGTTGAACGAAAAGATTATTGGCTAATATCAAGGTTGTAAGGTTGTAGGTTTCAGGCCGCTTCGCTTTTGAGGTTTTAGAACATAGTCCTGAATACCTCGGTTATCCAAACGATGCGCAAGCCCCTAAAACCTAAAAACCAAAACCTAAAACCTACAGAAACAATGAATAACGTATTTGTATATTGCGAGATTGAAGGCACAACCGTTGCCGATGTGAGCATCGAGTTGCTCACCAAGGGTCGTAAGTTGGCCAATACTTTGGGCGTACAGTTGGAGTGCATCTGCGCTGGTAGCGGCCTGGAGGGTGTTGAAAAGCAAGTAATGAAGTATGGTGTGGACAAGGTGCACGTATTTGATGCCGAGGGCCTCTTCCCCTACACCAGCAATCCCCACACCGCACTGGTCGTCAACCTCTTCAAGGAGGAGCAGCCCCAGATTTGCCTGATGGGCGCTACCGTTATCGGCCGTGACCTGGGGCCACGTGTCAGCTCAGCCCTCTTCAGTGGTCTGACTGCCGACTGTACCGAGCTTGAGATTGGCGACTTCGACATGACCGTAGGTCGTGATGCCGAGGGCAAGCCCGTCAAGAAGCACTTCGAGCAGCAGCTCTATCAGATTCGTCCCGCTTTCGGTGGTAACATCGTGGCTACCATTGTCAACCCCGAGCATCGTCCCCAGATGGCTACTGTACGTAGCGGTGTGATGAAGGCTGAGGTTCTGGACGAGAACTACAAGGGCGAAGTTGTAAAGCACGACGTTGCCAAGTACGTACCCGAAGCAGAATATGTTGTCAAGGTGCTTGACCGCCATGTTGAGGCAAGCAAGAATAACCTGAAGGGCGCTCCCATCATCGTGGCTGGTGGTTACGGTATGGGTAGCAAGGAAGGCTTTGACATGTTGTTCGAGTTGGCTAAGGTCATCCATGGTGAGGTTGGTGCCAGCCGTGCAGCTGTTGACGCAGGCTTCTGCGACCACGACTTGCAGATTGGTCAGACCGGCGTCACCGTTCGTCCCAAGGTCTACATCGCCTGCGGTATCAGCGGTGCCATCCAGCACGTAGCCGGTATGAAGGAGAGTGGCATCATCATCTCTATCAACAACGATGAGAACGCTCCCATCAACACCATCGCCGACTACATCATCAACGGCACCGTCGAGGAGGTCGTTCCCAAGCTGATTAAGTATTATAAGAAGAATAGCAAGTAAGGTTGTAAGGTTGTAGGTTGTAGGCCGCTTCGCTTTTGAGGTTTTAGGACATGGTTCTGAATGCCTCGGTAATCCAAGCGATGTGCAAGCCCCTAAAACCTAAAACCTAAACCCTTAAACCTAAAGAATTATGGCAAATTTCTATACAGACGTTCCCGAAATAAAATTTGAAATCGAGAACAGTCCATTGATGCAGCGCATCGTGGACCTCAAAGAGCGCAACTACGCTGACAAGGACAATTATGACGAAGCACCTCAGGACTTTGAGGATGCTATGGACAACTACGACAAGGTACTCGAGATCGTAGGTGACGTTACTGCCAACATCGTGGCTCCCAACGCCGAGGCCGTTGACGCCGAAGGCCCTCACTGCGAGAATGGCCGCGTACGCTACGCCAGCAAGACCTACGAAAACCTCGACGCAATGATCAAGGCCGGCATGAACGGTATGACCATGCCCCGTCGCTACAACGGTCTGAACCTTCCCAACACTGTCTACACCGCCGCCAATGAGATTGTCTCAACTGGCGATGCTGGTTTCGAGAACATCTGGTCGCTCCAAGATTGTATCGAGACACTCTACGAGTTCGGCAACGAGGATCAGCACAGCCGTTTCATTCCTCGTATCTGCGCTGGCGAGACCATGTCAATGGACCTCACCGAGCCCGATGCTGGTTCTGACCTGCAGAGTGTAATGCTCAAGGCCACCTATGACGAGGAGAACGACTGCTGGCGTCTGAACGGCGCAAAGCGCTTCATCACCAATGGTGATTCTGACCTGCACCTCGTACTGGCTCGTTCTGAGGCAGGTACACGCGATGGCCGCGGTCTCTCTATGTTCATCTATGACAAGCGCGATGGTGGCGTGAATGTTCGTCGCATTGAGAACAAATTGGGCATCCATGGTTCACCAACCTGCGAGCTCGTATACAAGAACGCCAAGGCTGAGCTTTGCGGTAGCCGCAAGATGGGTCTTATCAAGTACGTCATGGCATTGATGAACGGTGCTCGTTTGGGCATTGCGGCTCAGTCAGTCGGTCTGTCACAGGCTGCTTACAACGAGGCTTTGGATTACGCCAAGGACCGCAAGCAGTTTGGCAAGGCCATCATTGAGTTCCCCGCTGTCTATGACATGCTGTCTATCATGAAGGCTAAGCTCGACGCTGGTCGTGCTCTGCTCTACCAGACAGCTCGTTACGTTGACATCTACAAGGCTCTTGATGATATCGCTCGCGAACGCAAGCTCACTCCCGAGGAGCGCGCCGAGCAGAAGCAGTTCTCACGCCTGGCCGACGCTTTCACTCCTCTGGCCAAGGGTATGAACTCAGAGTACGCTAACCAGAATGCTTACGACGGCATCCAGATTCATGGTGGTTCAGGCTTCATGCTCGAATACGCATGTCAGCGCATCTACCGCGACGCACGTATCACCTCTATCTACGAGGGTACCACACAGTTGCAGACCGTAGCAGCAATCCGCTACGTCACCAATGGTTTCTACTCTCAGGTACTGAGCGACTACGAGCAGTGGCCCGTTGCAGCTGAATACGAGGCTTACAAGGAGCGCGTAAAGGCCATGGCAGGAAAGTACAACGCTTGCGTTGAGGCTGTCAAGGCTGCCGAGGACCAGGATCTGCACGATATCTGCTCACGCCACCTCTACGAGATGGCTGCCACCACCATCATGTGCTATCTGCTGATGCAGAATGCAAGCAAGGCTCCCGAGCTCTTCGGCAAGAGCCTCAATGTATACATGAACTATGCTGAGGCAGAGATCGAGAAGCACAACCTTTGGATCAGCCGCATGAACGTGGCTCAGCTCGACAGTTACAAGAAAGCCTAAGCTTACTTATTACAAAGAAGTTAAAAGGATGTGGTGCATCTGCCCATCCTTTTAGCTTCTTTTTTATACACCAATTCATGAAACAGGAGGTCAGGCCCCATGATCCACTTGAAGAGTGAAATGGAAACTTTTTTTGCTCTCACTCTTCAGCTCTTCATATTTCAGCAGTAAACAATAGAATATCAAGCATTTAAACTTATGAAGAGTATTACTGACTCTTCATACCTCTTCATGGCTCTTCATGTCCTTTTTCGGAGTTTCCCTTTTTGGGGATGAGTTCTACAAAATAAAGGAGTCGGCATATTGGCATGAAGAGGCATGAAGAGTAATGAAGAGGCAAAGCAACTCTTCATACTCGTAATATATTGTAAAACAGATTGATGCAAGAGAAACATGAAGAGATGAAGAGTGAATGCAAATTTTGTTCTTGTATAGAGAGGGGTTATGGATATATGCTGCGAGAATGTTTCAAGACCGCAGCGAGTGTGATCCATGACTGCAGCGAGTGTGATTTTTTCTCCTAGCGAGTGTAGACCGTCCAACCTAGGCTGTACGGTTGAAAACTGCTACGCTTTTTGAGAAATACTGCTACGCTTTTTGAGAAATACTGCTAGGACGTTTGTAAGTTTTCGCACGGGCGATGCTTATTTGGTAGAGGATTTTTGTATTTTGCAGCATTGTACTTGCATAAAAAGAAAATAATATGTAACTTTGCGCAACTTATCTACAACCACTAACTAACTCTATCATCTATGAAGAAGTTCCTACTCAGCTCGCTTCTAGCATTCTTGTGCCTTTGTGCCAAGAGTCAGCACACAACGTTTGATGCACCAGGCAATCTCAATCCCATCCTTCCCGGCTACTTTGCCGACCCCACCATCCGCAAGTTCGGCGACACCTATTATATATATGCCACGACGGATGGAACGGGCAATGGCTACGGTCCTGCACAAGTTTGGGTTTCAAAGGACTTCTGCAACTGGAAGAACGTGGTGATGAATTGGCCCACCACCGAAGTGGTATGGGCTCCGGATGTAGTACAGCAGCCCAATGGCAAGTATCGTTATTTTTATTGCGAGCCATGCGTTGTGCATGTCGGCGAGAGCGATTCGCCATTGGGCCCCTGGCACAACATTCTGGGGCGCGACAATGCTGTGATGGTACCCGATCGCTTCGTGCATAACGCAATCACGCTCGACCCGCAGCTCTTCCGCGATGATGACGGACAGGAATATCTTTACTTTGGCACTTGGGGTATATACACCGACTTTGGTTGTGGTGTGGCCAAGCTTAATCCAAACTGGAAAGAGGGTGACGGACAAGAGACTTTTTTCAGCGACAAAAAGCTCATCCTCAACACTGAGATAAAAGATTTCTTCGAGGCTCCATTCGTATTCAAGAAGGACGGAACCTATTACTTCACCTATTCCAGCGGTTCGTGCCACGACGACACCTATCGCGTGCAGTATGCTACTGCCACCCACCCAATGGGTCCCTATACCTACAAAGGATGCATCCTAAAGACAAATGCCGACGGAACCGTACATGGTCCCGGCCATCACAGTATCTTGGTCGACGGAAAGGATTACTACATCGTCTATCACCGACATAATAATCCGCACTCCTTACATGGCTTCCATCGACAGGTATGCATAGACAAGCTCACCTTCGATGCCGAGGGCAACATCAACATAATCAATCCCACCCATGAGGGCCCCTTAGTAGGAGGCGAGTTCCCTCTGGCCAAACCATCAAAGAAGATGCCTAAAAACCTGGCATACGGAGCCAAGGTTACCGCCTCGTCATACTATAGCGATGCTTTTCTGCCCAAGTTCATAACCGATGACAACAACGGAACACTGTGGCGTGCTGCACATACACCTTGGGATCGTGCCACCTCGCACAACCCAGAGTCGATCACTATCGACCTTGGCAAACCACAGGCGTTCAACCAGATATGGACACAATTCGAGAATGCGACCTTCTTCTACCAATATCGCATTGATACGTCAGTCAATGGATTTGAATGGACACTCTTTTCCGACCGCACCAAGAACACCCAGGCTGGCTCGCCCATGATAGACGAACTATCTGCAACCATGACAGGAGCCAAGTCTGTAACGGCACGTTATATTCGCATCACCATTACAGACACACAGAAGAACGGCCACTTTGCCGCTATCTGGAATGTCAAGGTGTATAACGCCACGAAGAAGCACAATCCCAAGGACCTACTGCCCAACACTGATGGCATGGATCTGGCTGCAGTTGAGAAGGGATACCCCTGGCTGCACACACTGGATGTGAGCAGAGAGGCACGTGAGGCGATGAACAGCCATAAGGGAGTGGTGATGGAACTGAATGCCGACCAATATAAAGAGACGGGCAAACTGCCAGACTTCATACAGCAAGAAGGGCTTGACCCCATTGTGGAACCCAAGGCTGGCAAGTATGGTTTCTACTTCAATGGACAGCAACCCATGCACACCAGCATTCAGTTGCCACAGAGTATGAGCTACAACTCACCTTACACCATCCAGGCATGGGTATTGAACACCAGTGTATCGCCCATCGAAACAGTAGTGAGCCTTTCTGCCGCGCACAACGACCTGGCCACCACTGAACTGCGCAACGGCAGCGATCGGAGCAACGGACTTATAGCACACAACGGTTCGTTCGAAAACAGTGGAGCATCGCGTGCTATTACCGAAGGAGAGGGAAAATGGCAACACTGGGTGGTGACGTATGATGGTTATATGGAGCGCGTATACCTCAACGGACAGCTGTTGCAGAAGAAGGACAACTTCATCATGATTCGCCCACAAGGCACTATCACCATCGGAGCCTCGGCCGACGGCAGTAATCCTTTCAGCGGTTATCTGCACTCACTCAAAGTGCTGAATTACAGCCTTACAGCCGACGAGGTCCAAAAAGCCTACAACGAACCCAGCATAAGAATCTGTGAAGATATTTTCTTTACCAAGCCCACACTGCGAATTGAGCGCTTGTCGCCCGAACATATCAGCATTCAGATAAGCGACGACAAAGGGTCCCCCCTACGAACAGGCTTGCTTCGTTATCAATACGGCGACTCTAAACCTACCGACAACGCCAACATGGTGATGACTATTCCTGCCAACGCCAAGAACGTGAGCGTAAAGATTTTGAAAGACACGGGCGAAGAACTCTACAACTTACAGGAAGCGTTGCCCATAGACAAGACAAAATATACGCTTGTCGAAAAGAAAGAAGTGCAACGACTGTCCAACACGCTGGGCGAGCACTTCAACGACAACCCCATCGAGAATGGAATGACCACACTGGCCGAAGCCAATGGCGACTTCATCATTACAGCACGCTTTGTTGACATCGACGGCAGCCAACGTCACTCTACGCCTGCTTATAACGAAGGCGGACTCATCATGAGTGACGGACAGAACTCGGTACACATCGGTGTATTCCCTGCCTACGATTGTGGCAACATGCTCACCCATCTCACACGTCACGGCCGTCCGCAATATCCCAATGGGAAAGGGTGGAACTATGATCCTTGGATGCAGTTGCAACGCATTGGCAACAAGGTATATGCACGAACCAGCATTGATGGTGTGCATTGGGTGGAGAATGCCGGCTCGCCCATCACATTGCGCAGCGTCACTCCCGTCAAGGTAGGCCTCTATCAGACTACCTACAACAGCAATAAGTCGTGGGTAGAGATGGACAATGTGCAGATATTCTTAAAAAAAGAATGATTCTTCACCACATAAAGCGAAGAACATAACAAACAAACAGAAGGATCCTCCAAGACATGTCAGAAGGTAGTCAAAAAACATGTCGGAGGATCCTTCAAAGTATTCTAAAAGATTCTTCAAAAAGATGCTAGAGAATTTTTGAAAAGATGCTAGAGCTTTTTTTCAAAAAGATGCTAGGGGATTTTTGAAAAGATGCTAGGGGATTTTTGAAAAGATGCTAGGGGATTTTTGAAAAGATGCTAGAGGATTTATTCTAGCTGCTATGGTATGTAGGTCTTTCCCCACTCAGGATCGCGTTTCTCGAGGAAGGCACGTCCACCCTCCTGAGCCTCATCGCTGAAGTAATAGAGCATGGTAGCATCACCAGCAAGTTCTTGAATACCAGCTTGTCCGTCAAGTTCAGCGTTTAGTCCACGCTTTATCATGCGCAAGGCTATTGGCGAACGCTTCATCATGATCTGCGCCCACTCCACACAGGCATCCTCGAGTTGGTGGTGAGGCACCACCTTGTTGACGAGCCCCATGTCGAGGGCTTCCTGTGCCGTATAGAGCTGGCAGAGGAACCATATCTCGCGTGCCTTCTTCTGACCTACACAGCGTGCCAGGTACGAGGAGCCGAAACCAGCGTCGAACGAGCCGACCTTGGGTCCCGTCTGTCCGAACTTGGCATTGTCGGCGGCAATGGTGAGGTCGCAAACGACGTGCAGCACGTGTCCGCCTCCCACGGCAAAACCGTTGACCATGGCAATGACGGGCTTGGGAATGCTGCGTATCTGTCGCTGTACGTCGAGAACGCTGAGACGTGGTATGCCGTCCTCGTCAATATAGCCGCCTCGGCCCTTCACGTTCATATCGCCTCCCGAACAGAAGGCGTTGGTCTTCATCCAATCCTCCTCGCTCTGTCCCTCCTTGCGCGGACTGTCGGCTCCGGTCAGCAGTACGACACGCACGCTGCGCCTCTCGCAACAGATGCGCATAGCATCGCTCAACTCCCAGGTAGTAAGGGGAGTGAAAGCGTTACGTACTTGCGGACGATTGATGGTGATGCGTGCAATGCCTTCCCACTCGTCCAACAGAATCTCACGATATTCCTTGATAGTCTTCCAGTTTCTCATAACGATTTTATTTTTTACACTGCAAAAATAACAAAAAGGTGGGAAATGAGCAAATAATTATAAATAAGGTGTGGCTTTTACTAAAGATTTTCATATCTTTGCGCACAATTACTAACTAACTGACAAAAAACTAAAACTAACATAATGAACTTTAAGAAAGGCGTGCTAGCTTTTGCTGCACTTATTTGCGCTCAATTTGGCTTTTCTGCCGAATGGATAGACGTAACGGCATCATACATTACAAACCCAAACTTTGACAATGATGATGTAACAACTGGATGGGAAGGAACTTCATTCGGTTCGGTAGGCGGCAAGGAGAATGCCGAGCATTACTCGAAGGCATTCGACACATATCAGGTATTGCGCAACCTCACTCCCGGTACATACCGCCTGAGCCTGAAGGCATTCTATCGCAGCGGATCGGCACAGAACGACTACAGTCACTATAATGGAGGCAATGCCAGCGACTACCAGCACGCACAGTTGTACGCCACCAGCTCGGAGGGCGATTTCAGCACTGCCCTACCCTTGCTGTGCAGTGCTGCAATGACCGAAGATATTGCTGGAACAGGAAGCATCACCGTTAGCAGCAATCCCGGAGGTTGGGGCGGCTGGGGTGGCGGAACCTATTATTGGGTGCCCAACAACATGGAGAGTGCACATTACTGGTTTAATGCCGGACACTACGAAACCATAGTGCAAGACATTACCGTAGGAACCGACGGAGAACTGCGCATCGGCGTGAGAAAGGCCAACACCATCAGCGAGGACTGGGTTTGTCTGGACGATTGGAAACTGGAATATTATGGCGACATCACATACGTCACATCAGTAAAGATGCCATCAACAACCCTGACCATGGCTGTAGGCGAGACCAAGACGCTCACGCCAACCGTCAACCCCAGCAATGCCACCATCAAGCAACTGGCTTGGGCATCATCGAACGAAAGCGTGGCCACCGTAGATAACAATGGAACCATCGAAGCTCTTTCAGCTGGAACAACCAAGATAACAGCCACATCAACCGACGGGTCGAACCGTAAAGGTACCACCACACTGACGGTAGTCTTTACCGGAGCCAAAGAGGGGGATCTGATAGTGAACGAGCTGATGCCCGCCAACATAGATATGTTTGTCGACCCATCATGGAACTATGGTGGCTTTATGGAGCTGTACAACCCTGGAAACGAGTCGGTGTCGATAGCCGGATACTGGGTGAGCGATGATCCAGAAAACCTACAGAAGGCTATCATACACAAGAATGTAGGCAACGTTCCCGCCAAGGGTTACCGCACATTATGGTTTGACCATGCCGACACACGCAAGGACATAAACGAGAAGTGGTCTAACACACAGGTGGACATGAAGCTGAGCTGCGAAGGTGGTACGGTGTACATCTCCGACCTCGATGGCAACATCATCCTGCAGCAGGACTACCCCGCAGCCATCATGCGCTGCTCGTATGCACGCACCGAGGATGGAGGTAGCGACTGGAACTATAGTGCCACTCCTAGCCCCGATGCAACCAACAGTGGCATGACATTTGCCTCAACACAGTTGCCCGAGCCCGAAGTGGATCAGCCAGGACAACTCATCAACGGTTCGAAGACCGTAAAGGTAAAGATCCCAAGCGGTGCAACACTGCGTTATACGCTCGATGGTTCGACGCCCACCATGGAGAGCGAAGCCAACAACACTGGTACATTCAAAGTCTACGGCACCACAGTATTGCGCCTGCGTCTCTTCCAGGATGGCTATCTGCCTAGCAATGTAGTCACACGCTCGTACATCGATGATGACAAAGGTTACTATCTGCCCATCATCTCACTCACTACCGACGACAAGAACCTGTATGACAACACCATCGGTATCTATGTGAGCGGAACGAACGGTAAGACCGCCAACCAGGACTACACGAAGCGTAACTTCAACATGGACTGGGATCGTCCAGCCAATTTCGAGTATATTGCCAACGGGCATAACGTAGGAAATGCAGAAGGTTACTTCTCGCAGGAAGTGGATATTGCCATCAATGGTGGCTGGAGCCGCAAGTACACGCCACGCTCGTTCAAGGTAAAGAGCAGCAAGCAGTATAGTCTGAAAAACTCGCTCGACTATCCCTTCTTTGCAGACAAGCCTTACAACAAAAACAAGACATTGTTGTTGCGTAATGGTGGCAACGACGAGTATAACCAGACACGCCTGAAGGATGCCGCACTGCAAAGCATAGCACGCATCTCAGAGTTCCCGCTCAACCTTCAGTCATATCAGCCAACTCATGTTTTCGTGAACGGCAACTATCTGGCTATGCTGAATCTGCGCGAACCCAGCAACCGTAATTTCGGCTATGCCAACTATGGCATCGACACCGACGAGATTGATGCCTTCGAGATGAGTGTTGACTCGGGCTACGTGCAGAAGAACGGTACGAAGGACGCCTTCCTGCGCTGGAAGGCACTCAGTGCAAAGGCAGCCGAAGCAGACACCTACAAACTGATATGCGACTCGCTGGTCGACATCGACGACTACACCAACTATATGGCCTTCAAGTTCTTCCTTAACGACTGGGATTGGCCACACAACAACGCCAAGGGATTCCGCAGCCGTCAAGACGGAAAGTTCCACTTCATGATTTTCGACCTCGACAACTGCGTAGACCGTACTGGCAACAACATCTTCAATGACTTCCAGAACAAGAAGACATACACCTTCTATGGTCGTCCCGAATATGGCGGCACCAGCATCACCGCCGAGGTGGAGCTCGTCACCATCTTCTTGAATATGCTGAAGAACGAGGACTTCAAGCGCAGATTCATCGACAAATATTGCCTGGTAGGCGGCTCGGTATTCGGCGACGAAGAGGAGATTGCCAGCATCGTAAACGAGATGGCCGACAATATTGCTCCAGCACTGAGCTGGGAGGGGCACTCGCCCTACGGCTCAGGCCGCAGCTTTGCACAAGGCATCATCAATGCTGTCACTGGCAACTACCGACAGCGAATGACAAGCGCAATGAAGTCATACAGCACCTTCGGACTGAAGAACACCGAGGCACAGAGTGTAAAACTGCGCAGCAATGTGGCCCAGGCTAAGATAACACTTAACGACATACAGGTACCTCGCAACAAGTTCAACGGCTACTTGTTTGCTCCCATCACGCTAAAGGCCAACACACCCGCCGGCTATAAGTTTGCAGGATGGTGGAACGATGGTGGAATAATAGAAACTGAGGACATCTTCACCAAGGCCAGCAACTGGAAGTACTATGACAAGGGCTCGCTGGACGGTGAAAACTGGACAGCCATCGACTACAACACCAACGCGTGGAAAGAAGGTCAGGCACCTTTCGGCTATGGCAACTCAGGCACACTCATGTCTCAGGCTACAACCAAGCTGACCAAGAGCGACAATTATGGCAACCGCATCCCCACCTATTATTTGCGTAAAGAGTTCACACTGACCAACGAACCTATGGAGGAGGATAAATACACCTTCCAATACGAACTGGACGACTCGTATATCCTCTACGTTAATGGCGAAGAGGTGGACATCTACCACCTTTGGTCGGGAGCCACCTACGACGAGACATGTCAAGATCGCGGCAACAGCAACTGGTATGAGGGAGGAGACCCATATATGCAGACTGTACGCATCCCCAACGAACTGCTGAAGAAAGGCAAGAACGTGGTGGCTGTCGAGGTACATAACTGCAACGCCACATCGAGCGACATATGGTGGGATGCAAGCATGAGTGCAGAAATCAGATCGGATGAAAACAGTGATTATCTGAGCACCGACGAAGAGTTCGAGCTGCCCGCCTCGGGTTCATACAACCTCATTGCCAAGTTCACACCCATGACCGACGAGGAGATGGCTGAAGTAAAGAGCGTGCCCGTACACGTGAACGAGGTGAGTGCTGGCAATACCGTCAACATCAACGACTATTACAAGAAGGATGACTGGATAGAGCTGTACAACAGCACCGAGAAGGACATTGACATTGCCGGTATGTACATTTCCGACAAAGCTAAGACCCCGCTCAAATACCAGATTCCCAACGACATCGAGGGTCTGAACACCATCGTTCCCGCACATGGGCACTTGGTGCTGTGGGCCAGCAAGCGCGACATCAAGGGCGAGCAGATCCACACTAACTTCAAGCTGGACAATGATGAAGACAAGATTGGCATGGTCATCCTGACAAGTGCCGACAAGACATGGAGCGACACACTCACCTACAACAAGCACGAAGGTGATCAGACTTATGGCCGCTATCCCGATGGCGCTGACAAGGTTTATCTCATGGCTATGCCCACCATCGGAAAGACCAATATACTGAACATCGACAGCCAGTTTGCCTATACCTATATATATAATGGCATTCCCGAACCCGAGCCAGATCCAACAAGCATCAAGAGTCTTGAAGGCAAAGACATCATAGCCAAGGAATACTACAACATGAATGGTATGCCAATGGGTAGCAACAGAGAGGCTCTGCGCGATGGCATCTATCTTGTAAAGTATCACACCAAGAGTGGCAAGACCATTACGCAGAAAGAAGTTGTAAAGTGAACCAATGAAGGTTGCTATCCCTGGTATTTACAGGAAAGGCAGGCAGTCCATAAAACAGCAAGAGACGGGAGTCACACGACCTCCGTCTCTTTGCTTATCTGTATGTGTATAATGCTATTCTGTTACGGCTGCTCGGTTGCTGTTTCAACTTCCAAGTCGAAAGAGCCGAGATAGATGCGTTGCCAAAGGTCCATTAGCTGTGGCATGGCATCTGATGCCGTCCTCTCGCCTATCCTTATCATCTCGCTCACACTCTCTGGGGTGAACGATACAAGATTGTAGCCAGTCAGGTCGGGGTGGATGTAAATGTCTACCATCTTTTTGTTTTCAAGATACTTCTTGTCATCGGGATTGGTAATGAACCAATTGATGATGTTGCCTAGGTTAACCTGTTCTGACTTGAGTAACTGATTATCGCCCACAACGTAGTTCACAATGCCACCCACATCGGTGTTCCCGACAAGCCATTCAAGCCAACCGCCACCACTCTGCCGGCTGCCTTTCTCTCTCTGTTCAAGGTCGACAGCGATCACTACATCAGCACCCATAGCCTTTACCACATCGACAGGCAGGTTGTTGATGGCACCACCATCAATATACTTACGTCCATCGCGCATCTGTGTGGAGAAAGCAACAGGGAAGGACATACTTGTACGCAAACACTCGGGCAGCACACCTTCGTCCAACACGTGTTCTTCCATATTCTCCAAATCAACCACTACACAGCGGAAAGGGATTTCAAGGTCATCAAAATCCATCTCCTCGGTATGTCCTGTCAGTTGTCCCAACATACTTGTTATACTGTCGCCTTGAAGCAGTCCGTCGCGCCACTCCGAATCGCTGTTCCACACAGGATAGCCATACACGAAGTAACAGCCATTGTCTTTGGCGATGAGTTCACCGGCGTGTGACATATTTCGGTCGGTGAACAATGATATCCAGTCCTGATGACTGAAGAGTTCCTCCATCTTTTCGGGGTCTACGCCCGATGCATATAAGCCTCCCACCAGACTCCCCACACTGGTTCCAGCCACATAGTCAATGGGGATGCCAGCCTTCTTCAACGTCTTCAGCACACCAATCTCGGCAGCACCCTTGGCACCGCCACCACCCAGGACGAGCCCGACTTTCAACCTGTCGGCATTAGCCGAAAAAGTCAACAGCACGCACATAACAAGAAATAGAAGTGAGCGTAAATTCTTCATAGTTTTTTCGTTGTTTAGAAGATTTGTTGTTTAGTTGCCTGATCGCTTTGACGTTTAGTCGGATAGACGTCTAGGCATCTAATCGTTTAGACAATTATACGATAAAAAGCTTAGGTAGTCGAGTACTTTAAATCAAGAGAACGACACATCGCGAAAGACCAACGATGGGATGAGTTCCGTTTCATACGGATCAGCGTCATTGGCCACTTGTATCAGATTCTGCCAGAGGTCGAGCATATTGCCGGTGATGTTCATGCCACAAATGGGCTGTACATAGATGCCATCACGACAAAGAAATCCCTCAATACCGTAGGAGAAATGACCAGTGACGGGGTTGCAGTTGCCACCGTTGAAGTCAGTAACCAGGATGCACTCGCCCTGTTGGCGCAGCACTTCGTCCAAAGAGAACTGTGAGGGCGTCTGTATGATGTGATGTATGCTTTGTGTAGTGGGCGGCATCTTCAGTTTACGGCTCATAGGTGTATCGATAAAATAGGTGCAGAGCTTACCGTGGTCGAAGACTTTGCGTACCTGGGTGGCTGCACCATCATAGTCGAAATACGAGGCACCACGCGTTCCGGGCAGATGCGGATTGTCCACCACATCCAGCAGGTCGCTGCCAATCTTCTCGCCCAGCTTTCCTTCCAAGAAAGAGGCGTGTTGCTGCAAAGCCTGTCCTCCCATTGCCGAGAATAAGGGATGAAGAAGCGAGGGGGCCACCGGGCTCTCCAACACCATGGTATAGTGCCCCGCCTTGACAGGGCGCTGACCTATCTTGCGCAAAGAGCGTTGCAGAGCGATATCGCCGATGCCGGAAGTAGGAAGATCGTGAAGGAAGAGACGTGACTGCCCCCATCCATCCATAGGACGCGCATCACCCTCGCCCTGTACACTGACAATAGTGGACAGCGTACAACGCGTCTTGCTTACACTGGCAGAAAAGCCATTACTGGTGAGGAAATGGGCCTGATGCGTCATGTCCACATAACGGCTCTCGACACTGATAAGACGATCGTCCTTGCCATAGACCTCTGCATTATTGGCGAATGCCAGTTCCTGCTTCACATCGGTGGGAGTATGTTCCAGACTCTCATCAAAATTCAAAAGAGGTGCTCCGTCACCCTTATAGTAGCGTTCGGGCGAGACAAGACCACGAGCCTCATCGGGAGCCAGCAAACGCGTCATATCGATACTGCGCTGCACGAAACGTCGCAAAGGTTCGTCGTCAAAGACATTGGTGTAGAAGAAACCTTCACGCCCATCGATATACAACGTGACAGCCATCGACTGCGACTCGCCTCGCTGCTGTTTGTCAAGTTTCTGATTGATGACACTGACGGTCTCCTCGACGTTGCGAAGCAGCACCAAGCGTGCTTCGGCCTGAGAACCTATCAACTCAAGAACTTTATTTAATTCATAATTCATAATGCATAATTCATAATTAAGCTGGCACGATGCTCTCCCCTTTTAGGGGTGTGTGGGCTGCTAATGCATAATTAAGCTGGCACGATGCTCTCCCCCCTTTAATGGGTTGGGGGGGGGCGCCTTTGAGGAAGTCAGATGGAGCCCATACCTCCTACCGTCAAGCGGTCTACCAGAACTGTAGGAATACCCTGGCCTACCGGCACTTGCTGTCCAGCCTTTCCGCAATAGCCCGCCGATGTATCCATCATGAGATTATTACCCACCATCGAGATGTCGGCCAAAGCACGAGGACCATTACCTATTATATTTATATCGCGTATAGGAGCCGTGAGACGTCCGTCCTCGATGAGGAAACCCGTCTTCAGGAAGAACGTGAAGTCGCCAGCACCAATCTGTACCTGTCCGTTGGTAAATGACTGGGCATAGATGCCACGCTTCACACTGCGGATGATATCCTCCTCGCTTGCCTCGCCAGGCAACATGTAGGTATTGGTCATACGAGGAACAGGAGCATGGCGGAAACTCTGCCGACGTCCGTTGCCTGTAGGCTCTACGCCATAATGCTTGGCCGAGATACGGTCGTGCAGATAGCTCTCCAACTTGCCGTCGTGTACAAGATGGGTGCAATGTGCGGGAACTCCTTCGTCGTCGAAAGCGAAAGTGCCAGCACACAAAGGACGTGTAGCGTCGTCGACAATGGTGATGCCAGGGCGACATATCTGCAAGCCCATCTTGTCGGAGAAGATGCTAGTGCCTTGACGGTTGAAGTCGGCCTCGAAAGCATGTCCGATGGCTTCGTGCAGCAAGATGCCACTGGCACCAGCTGCCATGACAACGGGCATGTCGCCGCCTTCGGGCGTAATGGCATGGAAGAGATGATCGGCCTGACCCAAAGCTTTGCTGACCAGTTCCTGCCACACCTCGTCGCCATATTCTGTCACAGGCTGGGCAAGCGAGCAACTGGCATAACCCATCTCATGACGCCCATCCTGCTCCAAGACAGTATGCACCATGAGTACATGACGTTCGCGATGATCGTGTACGGGTATGTCGGCCAACGTGTTGAGAATGGACACATCGGTGATGGTAGATGCCAAGACGGCCCTGACCTTCACCACCCTGGCATCGACCTCATGCGCCATGCTCTCTATCTTGTGCAGCAAATCCACCTCAGCACCTATCCCGCAAGACGATGACTTGGCACTGGCCTCTAGGCGAACAGGAGTGCTACGAAACCAGTCGGGCATCTGCGACGGCATATAATAGGTGTAGCGAGTGCTCTCGCCGTTCAGTTCGCGAACACCAACACCCTGAATCAGGGTTTGCGTAGCTTGGCTCACCAATCCGTCCGTCAACTCTAAACTCCTGGTTTCGGTTCTCTCGGCGTACAGTTCGGAGAAGTCGCAAGCCTTATTCAGTCGTATATTCATGATTTCTTCTTGTTTCCGATTTTCATCAACAGCAGACCAATAGCAATCCAGAACAACTCACGTACACGAGTCACCAGACCCGTCAGCACACCCACTGCCTGGTTGAAAGCAAGGGTCTTGGATATCATGGCAAAGCCTCCTTCGCGCGTACCCATCTCCATGGGGATGAAGAACATCAGATTGGCAAACAGACTCATGAAGGCCTGCATCAGAATGCAGTCGACAAAGGTGATATGCGAATTGTCATTCAGCATGAACACGATGAACAGCACCTCGGCACAGCCTACCACACGAGCCAGAAACTCCAGGAAGAGTGACAGATAGAAGGTGCTTTTGCGCTGAGCATGTAGTTCGGCTATCTGTCGGTCGACACGCTCCACCGTCTCGCTGTTGTTCTCGGCAAACTTACGAATGCGCTTACCGATAAGCGGCCATTTACCAAAGAAACGAAGGGCACGGACTGCCAGTCCGTTGTTGTAGCCCACCATGAAAAAGTAAATACCTAAAGCACAGAAGGCCGTCATGACAAGCAGGATGACAGCTACCGCCCAGTTGATGATGGAGAAGTAGAGGGCCACAAACAAGACTATGCTGAACGCCCAGAACCAGAAATGCGAATAGATGTGCATCATGGCATAGAGTATGACACTGGATGATGCCTTGGCAGCACCCACATAAGGTGTCAGTTCCATGATGCGATAGGGTTCGCCTCCCAACACGCCAACAGGCGTGACATAGTTCAGGGCATAGCCCGAAATGGTGTATTTGAACACACGCCAGAAGCCCACTTTGTGTTCGGGATTGCCATCGTTGATGATGACATACCACGCCCAGGCATTGAGCAGGTAGATGGGCAGCCACAGCACGATGACGGCTATGAACCAATAGTAGGACGACTTGACCTGCTGCCACAGGTTCTCGTCAGGCCACTCGAAAGTGAGCAGCATGATGACGATAGCAGCCAAGCCTACCAACAAAAAGAAATTACGATATTTTGCACTCATACAGGGGGAGTAAAGGGTAGTAAAAGGGAGGTAAAAAGGGGAGTAAAGCTTTTGGCGCAAGGCCAAAATGCAGTAGTAAAAGGGACGATACATTTTCAAGGCTGTCCTACCTCCCCCCCTCACTACTAAGGAATTCTCCCCCCAAACGCCACCTCGAATTATTTCAAGCACGAAGGAAACATCCAAGAACTATGAACCATGACTGCGAAGCTCGATGAGAGGCGTGCCGAACAACTATGCATTCGCATTCGCCTCTCTCTCCAGTCTCTCCTTCTTGGCAGCAGCAGGATTGAAATCATTGGGGTTGCGATGACGTTCTCTGCGCTCATCCTCACGACGTTCGTGATAGAGTTTGGGAAGCGGATTGGCAGTCGCCTCGTCATATCGCTGACGATTGCGAAAGACATCAATAGCCAAATAGAGAGCCTGCATGAACGAATGCTCGTCGGCCTTGCACTGACCGGCAATGTCGTAGGCTGTGCCATGGTCGGGACTGGTGCGTACAATAGGCAGACCAGCCGTATAGTTCACGCCGTCGTCCATAGCCAGCACCTTGAAGGGAGCCAAGCCCTGATCGTGATACATAGCCAGGATGGCATCATAATGCTCGTAAGCTGCACTGCCAAAGAAACCGTCGGCGGGGAAAGGGCCGTAGGCATCAATGCGTTCGGCATTGGCCTGCTCGATGGCGGGTGAGATGATGGTCTGCTCCTCTTTTCCCAGCAGTCCGTCATCGCCAGCATGGGGATTCAGAGCCAGTACGGCAATGCGAGGACGTGTAAGCAGGAAGTCGCGACGCAAGGTGGCATTCAGGATGCGCAGCTTCTCCAGGATACCCTCGGTGGTGAGACTCTGAGCGATGTCCGAGATGGGCAGATGGGTAGTGGCCAATGCCACGCGTACACGCTCGTTCATCAATATCATCAAGGCTTTGTTGCCCTCACCCAGACGCTGTTCGATATACTCGGTATGTCCGGGGAAATGGAAGGCATCGCTCTGGATGCTGTGCTTGTTGATAGGAGCAGTGACGAGCACGTCAAATAGACCTTCGCGATAGTCGTTCACTGCAGCCTCCAGACTTTGCAGGGCAGCCCGTCCAGCCTCGGCACTGCTTTGCCCGAACTCTATCTTCGTCTCTTCGTCGCTCACAGCCAACAAGTTCAGTCGTCCTTCCTGAACCTCGTCGGCACGCTGAATGACGGTGTAGTTCACCTCAATGCCCAATGCCTTGCGATGGTAGGCCATGGTCTTGGGATTGCCATAGATGATAGGAGTACAGAGTTCGAGCGACACAGGATTGGAGAACGACTTCATGATAACCTCGTAACCGATGCCGTTGGTGTCGCCGGCCGTGATGGCCACAACGGGCACCTCGAAATACGGCTCGGACATCTGCTGTTCTTCACTATAGTCGGCTCCTGACTGTTCTTTCTGATAATACGATGAATTATTTCTCATTGATATTCTTTTTTTATTTATTCAAGCTTCACTTGTATTGGGAGTACATCGTGCAGCCTAATTATGAATTATGAACTATGAATTATGAATTCGCATTCTTTGTCTCTTCTTCGCCTCCCGCATCAGCCTGTGCCTTCTTCTCCTTTTCGGCAGGAAGCATCAAGGTGTACAGGCTGGCCTCGACACGGCGTATCAATCCGCGCTTCATCTTTTCGGGGGCATAGACAAAGCCCTCGGCCACGATGACGAGGTTGCGCGTTATGTCGACACGCGACAGACTGACAAACGGACCGCCCATACCGTCATTCTCCATGTACCACAGTCCGCGGCTCTCATAGGCATAGTCGCCATGCACCACAGTAGGCTTGCAGTCGGTATAGAGTGTGTCGGTCTTCATATACATATTGGGCTTCTCGCCAGGGATGTTGCTGCGCATCACCGAGTCGCGCTTAGCCAGCACATACTCTTTGTTGAATGTCTCAGGTCCCTCGTAGGGATAGCTGTATACGCACACATTGACCATACCCGAGCTGGAGTTGTTCGAAGCCCAGAAGAAGTCACGTCCACGCTTTGAGCTGCCAATCTCGTCGGGTGCCCAGAAGTCGCAATCAAATAAGTCGAGAGACAACTGCTGTGCCACCAGCGAATGCTTCGTCTCGAGTATTCGTATCAGTCGGTTCATCTCCATCTTCGTCAGGAAGTCCACGATGAACTGCCGATTCTCGGTGCAGTATTTCACAAAGTCCTCCTCGCTGGGACTCTGCAACGTCACCCATATCTGCTCCATGGCGTACTTGTCGCGCATAAACTTCAATTTCGTCTGTGTGTACATCTGTGGGTTGATATCCACCACGATGACGTTGCGGAATATGCGCAGAGCCTGATCCAGATCGTCGGGCTTGCATTGCGAGATGCGGAACGAACGTTCGGACTGCGGCAGACCGGGCACGTCGGTGTCGAGCACGTTGAAGAGCGAACGGCCAGAAGGGCGCTCCCACATGTCTTTATCAATAACTACCAGTACCTCGTAAGGGCGGCCACTGGCCACTGGGAACAGCATTTCCTTCTTGCACGAAGTGAGAAGGACAAGCATCATCATACAAGCAACCACTCCGAAACGAGAGGCAGAGAGGGCAACACTGCCCAGATTTGACAGAAGGGATGATAAGTATTTCATTTAGTCTATGTTTTTATTCTCTTTAGTCGACAGCAGTCCGCAAGCGGCAAAGATATCTTGCCCGCGACTGGCACGGATGGTGGTGGTGATGCCATGGCGCGACAACTCGTCACGCATCCATTCCATAGTCTGTTCGGGAGCGGGATGGAAGGGCGATTCGGGTATTTCGTGACAGCGTATCAGATTGACACGGCATTCCATGCGGCCCAGCAGTCGGCACAACTCACGCACATGGGCAGGATTGTCGTTGAAGCCATGCATCACGGTATATTCGAACGAGAGCCGACGCTGATGACTCCAGTCATAGCGTTTCAGCAGTGCCAGGAAGTCGGTCAGCGACCAAGCCTTCTCGGCGGGAATCATCTCGGCACGCTCTTCGGGGAAGGGATTGTGCAGACTCACAGCCAGATGGCACTGGCTCTCGTCCAGAAAGCGCTGCATGCCTTTCTCCAATCCCACAGTGCTGACCGTTATGCGCTTCGGACTCCAAGCCCAGCCATAGTCGGCCTGCAGCAGTTGGGTGGCGCGCAGCACATTGTCCAGATTGTCCATCGGTTCGCCCTGACCCATGAACACCACGTTGGTGATGCGGTCACGCTCAGGAAGCGAATAGAGCTGGTTCAGGATGTCGCCCGCCGTGAGGTGTCCGTGAAAGCCCTGTCTGCCCGTCATGCAGAAGGCGCAATGCATCTTGCATCCCACCTGACAGCTGACACACACCGTGCCACGATCGGCATCCGGAATGAACACCGTCTCGACATGTCCGCCACACGACACAGGAAACAGATATTTGGCCGTACCATCCACACTATGCTGAGCAGTAAGAGGTTCACTCCTGCCCACTACATACTGCGATGCCAACGCCTCGCGTGCCTTCTTCGAGATGTTCGTCATCTCGTCGAAACAACTCGCGCCACGCTGATACAACCACTGTGCCAGCTGCCCTGCGGCAAAGGCAGGCAACCCCACTTTGGCAGCCACCTCGCGCAACTCTTCCTTCGTCTTTCCTAATAAAGCTTCCATATTCGCTTGCAAAGGTACGAATAAGCGAGCGAAAACGCAAATAAATTTGCAGTTTTCCGAGCGAGAGTACCTTCGAGTGCAGCTCAAAGGTACGAATAAGCGAGAGTTTTTCCAAATTTATTTGAGAAAAACCGAGCGGGAGTGCCTTCGGCAGTACGCCAAAGTACGAATAAGCGAGAGAAAACGCAAACTTTATTTTGCAAGCCCATTAGTAGAGACTAAAATTATTTTACACGTATTCGCAAAAATCCCCAAGAAATTTCAAATTTGCCTCCACCCTCCACTTTCCTTATATTTAATTACAATATAGCATGTTACTGTAGTGGAGGTATTCTTTTTTCCTCCACTATTTTGGATAAAAACCAGGGGAAAAGCGTAATTTCTATTATCGTTTTTATGTCTAGCCAGTCATTCACAAAATAAAGATATTTGACTTTCACTCCAATCGCCTAGCGACACTTTGAGCATTATCCGTACGATTTTCGAACAACACTGCTACGGTTTCTGATCATTACCGTTGCGACAACTAACCGTCCAGCCTAGGTTGGACGGTTGAAAACCGCTGCGGTTTTGAAATGAAATCGCTGCGATAACGAACC
>JAGHUS010000204.1 GCA_018064685.1 Bacteroidales bacterium
ATTGGGTCGCCGTAAGAGCGCCGTGGCTCGCGTTTATGTAACCGAGGGTACTGGTAAGATTACCATCAACAAGAGAGATTTGACAGAGTACTTCCCCAGCAGCATTCTGCAGTATGTGGTGAAGCAGCCTCTGAACACTGTTGAAGCAGCTGAGAAATATGACATCAAGGTAAACCTGAACGGTGGTGGTTTCACCGGTCAGTCACAGGCTCTGCGTTTGGCTATTGCCCGTGCTTTGGTGAAGATCAACGCTGACGATAAGAAGGCACTTCGTGCTGAAGGCTTCATGACTCGCGATAGCCGTGAGGTTGAGCGTAAGAAGCCCGGTCAGCCCAAGGCTCGTCGTAGATTCCAGTTCAGCAAGCGTTAATCAGTCTTATTCCGATTTGTCATTTTTGTGCTGTATTGGCGTATGTCGGAAAGCAGCATGATGATAAGCTTGACGAACAGAAATCACGAGATTGTTTATCATCTAAACTGACGAGATTCTATACCTTATATAATATATACGCGTAAAGACTACCCGTTGGTTGATTCTAACACTCCAAGGTGCTTGGTGGACTTGTTCCGCCAAGTTCCAGAATTAAAAAGAAAGTAAACAAACAAAAAAGTAAAAAGAAAATGTCTAGAACAAATTTTGAAACACTGTTGGAGGCTGGCTGTCACTTCGGTCACCTTAAGAGAAAGTGGAATCCCGCTATGGCTCCTTATATCTTCATGGAGCGTAATGGCATTCATATCATCGACCTTCACAAGACTGTCGGCATGATCGATCAGGCTGCTGAGGCTTTGAAGCAGATTGCTAAGAGTGGCAAGAAGATCCTCTTCGTAGCTACCAAGAAGCAGGCTAAGCAGGCTGTTGCTGATAAGGCTTCTAGCGTAAACATGCCTTATGTTAACGAGCGCTGGGCTGGTGGTATGCTTACCAACTTCCCCACTATCCGCAAGGCTGTGAAGAAGATGGCTAACATCGACAAGATGACTCAGGATGGTACTTTCAGCAACCTTTCAAAGCGTGAGATGTTGCAGATCAGCCGTCAGCGTGCTAAGTTGGAGAAGAACCTCGGTTCTATCGCTGACTTGACCCGTCTGCCTTCTGCTCTCTTCGTTGTTGACGTTATGAAGGAGCACATTGCTGTTGCCGAGGCTAATCGTCTGGGTATCCCCGTATTCGCTATCGTTGATACCAACTCTAACCCCGACAACATCGACTTCGTAATTCCCGCTAACGATGATGCTAGCAAGAGCGTTGAGGTTATCCTCGGTGCTTGCTGCCAGGCTATCGCAGAAGGTCTTGAGGAGCGTAAGGCAGAGCGTGTTGATATGGACGCTGCTGGCGAGGGCGAGGATAATGAGGAGGCTGCTGAGGCTCCCAAGCGTCGTCGTGCTCCCAAGGCTGAGGCTCCCGCTGAGGAGGCTCCCGCTGCTGAGTAATAATATGACTCACGCTGAGTTTTTATAAACAATAACCGACGAGTCAACATGTTTTGTGCTGACTCGTTGGCATTTTATAAACTAACAAATTATCATACTACAATGGAATTTACAATGACAGAGATCAAGAAGCTCCGTGAGATGACCGGTGCTGGCTTGGCTGACTGTAAGAAGGCTCTTGCAGAGTCTGAGGATATGGACGGTGCTGTAGCTTACCTCCGTAAGAAGGGTGCTGCTGTGGCTGCAAAGCGTAGCGACCGTGAGGCTGCTGAGGGTTGTGTACTCGTTAAGGCTGAGAATGGCTTCGGTGCTATCATCGCCTTGAAGTGCGAGACCGACTTCGTGGCTAACAATGCTGATTTCATTGCTCTTACCAAGAAGATTCTGGATGCTGCTGTGGCTGCAAAGTGCAAGACCTTGGACGAGGTTAAGGCTTTGACCCTGGATGGTGTTACCATCGCTGATGCAGTAACAAACCAGAGTGGTATCACTGGCGAGAAGATGGAGTTGGATGGTTACTGCACCATTGAGGGCGAGAACATCGCTACCTACAACCACATGAACCGTAACGGTCTTTGCACCATGCTGAACCTCAGCAAGGCTGTCGAGGATCCTACCGTTGGTAAGAACATCGCTATGCAGATTGCTTCTGCAGCTCCCGTTGCTATTGATGAGAGTGGTGTGGCTCAGGAGGTTAAGGACAATGAGATTGCTGTAGCTATCGATAAGACCAAGGCTGAGCAGGTTCAGAAGGCTGTTGAGGCTGCTATCAAGAAGGCTGGCTTCAATCCCGCTCACTTCGACTCTGAGGATCACATGGAGAGCAACCAGGCTAAGGGCTGGATTACTGCCGAGGATGTTGCCAAGGTAAAAGAGATCATCGCTACCGTTTCTGCTGAGAAGGCTGCCAACCTCAACGAGGCAATGATTCAGAACATCGCTAAGGGGCGTCTGAACAAGTTCTTGAAGGAGAACTGTCTGCTCTCTCAGGAGTACATCTGGGACAAGCAGTTCACCGTTGAGAGCTACTTGAAGTCAGTAGACAAGGAGTTGACCATCACCGATTTCAAGCGTTTCACCTTGAAGGCTGAGTAAGGAAGTCATTTATAGCAATAAAGCTAGATAAAATTGGAGCTGATTGGCAAATATTGCCCGTCAGCTCTTTTTTCGTCTTCTATAGATTGTACTTTCAGGAAATTTGCGTATCTTTGTGCTGTTTATGTTTCTTTGAGCAAAATTTAGAGGAATGAAGATCTTTGCAGTCGGAATGAACTATCGCGAGCACAATAAAGAGCTTGCTCATACGTTATATAATAAGGAGGTTGAAGGCTTGTCGGCTGAGTGTACTCAGCTGGACGAGGATTTGTCGGACTTGACGGCTAAGCCAGTCATCTTCACCAAGTGCGATACGGCCTTGTTGCGTCCTGGTGCACCGTTCTTCTTGCCTGCCTATACAAAGCAGTGCGAGTATGAGACAGAGTTGGTGGTGCGCATCGGTCACATGGGGCGCTGCATTCCCGAACGTTGGGTTCATCGCTATATTGATGCTGTTACGGTTGGCATAGATTTTACGGCTCGTGACCTTCAACGCCAACTTACCAAGAAGGGGTTGCCTTGGGATATCTGCAAAGGTTTTGATGGAAGTGCTGCTGTGGGCGAATGGATTCCTGTTGATGAGGTTGAGGATTTGCAGAACATTCATTTCCATCTCGATATCAATGGCAATACGGTTCAGCAAGGGCATTCGGCTGATATGATTCACTCTGTAAAGAGATTGGTAAGTTACATCAGTCAGTTCTTTATGCTCAAGACTGGCGATTTGATTTATACTGGTACTCCAGCTGGTGTGGGCCCTGTTCATATTGATGACCATCTTGTGGGCTATTTCGAAGATAAAAAAGTAATGGAGTTTAATGTGAAGTGAGAGACTAATCTGTCATTTGTCGAAAAGTGAGAAGACTATTCTACATATTGTTCTTTTTCTTGGCATTCTGTTCCGTGCAGAGTGCCAATGCTCAGCATGACATCTTCTATGTTGATTGGAAAAGCATGCCCATGGACAGTGTGGCTCCCTGCTATACCGAAGTCATTCCTCTGGAAAGTGACTATAGGAAGTATGACTATAGTGTAAGGCTGCTTTATCCGGAATGGAAGGAGATGACTAAGGCCGAGAGTGAGAAGATGGCTCAATGGAGTGATCTCGTCTCAGAGGATATCCGTATCAATACTTTTGTGGGTGTTAGTCGTGGTCGTGGCGTGTTGGATGTTGATTTCCTGCCAGTTGTGTCTCGTAATGGCAAGTTCTTTAAACTGACTAGCGCCAAAATGCAGATTGAGGCTGTAGAGAAGACAGGAATACAGCGTAAGTCAGCCAAGGCTGTCGCCGCCAAGGTGCGTGTAGCAGATAGATATACGAAGAAGAGTAAATTGTCAGAAGGTAAATGGGTTAAGATTGGCATCAAAGAGGATGGTATGTATCGCCTCACTCGTAGTGCTTTGCAGAAGATGGGATTCAAGAATCCTGATAATGTTCATCTCTATGGTCATGGCGGATATTGTCTTTCTGAAGTGTCTAAGCCCGAAGAGGAATATGATGATCTGCAAGAAGTGCCTCTTTTCCAGGCGAATAAAGACACTTGGCTGTTTTGGGGTAATGGTTTGGTGTATTGGCATAATGGAAATCGCATTTTCAACCCTTATGCCACTACAGCTTGTTATTTCTTGACAGAAGAAGATGCTCCTGGTAAGATGCAGACCATTGATGGTACTGCCAAGGTAGCTGGTACTCCTATTACAAGTTTTACTGACTATGTGCTGCATGAGAAAGATGAGTATGGTTATGCACAGCTTGGTCGCAACTTGTTTGAGGCAGCAGACTTCGCTTCTTCTGGTGCCCGTACTTATAAGCTTACGCCTAATGGCACATCGTTGGGCAATGAGAACTTGACTGTTGCCTTTACTGCAGCCTCTACAGAGGCTACCACAGTTTCTGTTCAGGTCAACGGCAAACAACTCGGTAATATGAGTGTTTCGGCACTTAGTAGCTATCAGGCAGGAGCGAGCGCTAAGAAGGAGTATTCTGTAATGGATTACAAAAACGGAACGGATTGGACCGTCAAGATAGCGTCAACAGCTGGCCATGAAGCCCATCTCGATTATCTGTCTCTTCATTATACACGTCAGATAAATCCTGGTTCGTCATTTGTGGCTTTTACCGGTGAAAGGGCAGGTCAAGGTACACTGCAGGTTAGTGGTGTAAATGAATGGTGCGAGGTGATGCAAATCGGGGAGCCTGGGTTACCGGCTTGTCTGGTGAAGGGTAATGTGGATGGAGGAAAGTTCACTTTCAGCACCGACGATCTTTCGCATCGTTTCGTTTGCTTCAATATCAATGTGGACTATCCCCAACCTCAGATTCTGGGTGCGATTGAAAACCAGAATCTTCACGCACTGGAGTCGCTCGATATGGTGATAATTATTCCCGAGAGCGGAAAGCTGCAATCCGAAGCAGAGCGCTTGGCAGATGTGCATCGTCGCGTTGACGGAATGCGTGTACAGGTTGTTCGTGCCGACCAAATTTACAATGAATTCTCTAGTGGAACACCAGATGCCACGGCATATCGACGATTGATGAAGATGCTCTATGACCGTGCCGATGGTGATGCCGCCAAGATGCCTCGTTATTTGTTGTTGATGGGTGCGGCATCGTTCGATAACAGAATGCTGACAACAGGCATGAAGAAGTTCAATCCCAAAGATTTCTTGTTGTGTTTTGAAAGTGAAGAATCTTTCAGTGATACACGCAGCTATGTCATGGAGGATTATTTTGGATTGCTTGATGATGGAGAAGGAGCGCAACTCACTCGCGAGAAACCTGATTTGGGCATAGGACGTTTCCCCGTTACGACTGCCGACGAGGCTCGTGTCATGGTTGATAAGGTTGTAGAGTTTGCCGAGAATCGCAATGCCGGTGCGTGGAAGAATGTGGTGATGATGTTGGGAGACGATGGCGACAACAACAGTCACATGGACTATTGTGATGAGGTGGCCGAACTCGTCATTGACAAATATCCCGAAATAGAAGTGCGAAAGGTGATGTGGGATGCCTATACGCGTGTGTCAACTCTCTCCACCAACACCTATCCGGAGGTGACAACCTTGATAAAGAAGCAACTCGATGAAGGCGTGATGGTTATGAACTATACGGGACATGGTGCTCCATACGTGCTAAGTCACGAGGCGGTTTGGAAATCGTCCGACATGCTGGCTTTCAAAGGCAAATATCTTCCGCTCTGGTTCACTGCCGCTTGCGATATAAGTCCGTTTGATGCTCAGACGGCAAACTTAGGTGTTCAGGCCGTCTTGAATGAAGGCGGCGGTGCCCTTGCCTTTATCGGCACAACCCGCACTGTATATGCTACAAACAACAAGAACCTTAACCGCTTCTTCTCTACCTATTTGTTTGGAAAGGACGACAGCGGACGCCGTCTTCGTGTGGGAGATGCCTTACGAATGTCCAAGGTCTCTTTGGTGGGTACGGAAAGTACAAATCGCGAGAATAAATTGCAGTATGTTTTGCTTGGCGATCCGGCTCTGCTTATCGGAGAACCTCTGAATCGCGTCAAGATGGAGAGTCTTACTGACGAGCAGTCAGGTAAGACCGTTGACAAGCTCTGTGCTGGTATGTCGGTCCGGATGGACGGAAAATTGTTGGACGAGAATGGCGACGAATTAACTGATTTCAACGGAGTTATTACTGCACGACTCTTTGACTCTATGGACACCATTACGTGTCTTGTCAATGATGGTTCGAAGAACGATCCTTTCCAGTTCAAGGATCGTAGCAGCATGATCTATGCAGGTCGTGATTCGGTTCGTAATGGCAGGTTTACCATTTCTTTTGTCGTGCCAAAGGACATTAAGTATAGTAATGGAGGAGGACGCGTTGTGTTCTATGCCATCAACGACTCTCTGAATATCGAGGCAAACGGTTACAGCGAGCAGTTTACGGTGGGCGGTTCTGTTGAGACAACCGACCAGGAAGGTCCCGTCATAGAGCTGACATTGAATGGTGAGATAGGTGGAGTGGTAAATTCTACGCCCTATCTGGAAGCACGTCTGTCGGATAAGAGTGGTATCAATTTCTCTGGTAATGGAGTGGGGCATGACGTACTTCTGTCTGTTGACAACAATCCGAAATGGACAGCAGTGCTCAATGACTATTACCAATCTGATTTCGGTGATTTCACGCAAGGTTCACTGGCCTATGTCCTTCCCGCTTTGCCTGCTGGTCCTCATACTCTCTCACTTCGTGCTTGGGATTTGCTCAACAATACCTCTCTTGCCGAGATGGACTTTGTGGTCGATGCCAGCTACGAGCCTTCTATTATGCATCTCGCTGTCTCTCCCAATCCCGCCTCGACAAGTACGACGTTCTTCCTTACCCATGATTTGCCTGGTTCGCAATGCGACTATCTCATCGAGGTATTCGACTTTTCGGGTCGTCGACTGTGGATGCATGAAGGACACGGCAGTAGTGCAACGGGTCAGTACCGCATTCCGTGGAATTTGTCGGTTGGAGGAGGCTACGGACGTATCAGTCCCGGAGTCTACCTCTATCGCGCCACCATCAGTACAGGCGACAGCAAGAGAGTTTCGAAGTCACAGAAACTGATTGTCAGATGATTCGTGCATCTTTGTCGCTCAGCACTTTATCTTTTGCTTGTAAATATATGAGGTGTCGGTAAATTGTGAAAGTTGAATATATTAACACTTGCCACACAATAAAGTAGCGATTTGTACGTTATAATATAGTATGAATAAGATTGTAAACTATAAGAAATGGATGCTGGCAATACTTTTGTCAGTCATCACACTTGGCATAAGTGCTCAGGACAAGAAGAATATGTTCAATCCTGTCAACTATGGTGTCACCTCTTTGGCCATTGCGCCCGATGCCCGTGGTGGTGCTATGGGTGATGTGGGTGTGGCTACCGAGGCCGATGCCAATTCTCAGTATTGGAATCCCGCCAAGTATCCCTTCAATGTGGCCCGTGCCGGTGTCTCGGCCAGCTACACACCTTGGTTGCGCAAGTTGGTCAACGATATTAACCTAGCCAACGTGGCAGGCTTCTATCGCATAGGCGATTACTCCTCTCTGAGCAGTTCGTTGCGTTACTTCTCTTTGGGTGAGGTCTTTCTCAGCGAGGCCGAAGATGCCATGAGCATTCGTCCCTACGAGTTCTCTTTTGATGTGGGTTATAGCCGTATGCTGAGCGAATGTTTCTCGATGGGTGTGGCTATGCGTTTCATCTACAGCGATATTAAGTACGACTATACGGCCGAGTCTAGTGCCGGTAAGGCTTTTGCTGCCGATTTGGCATTATATCGCAACGGCTATTTCATGATGGGCGATCGTGAGTGCAGTTTCGCTTGGGGTCTTAACATCAACAACATTGGTTCGAAGATCAGCTTTGGTGGTGATGACAATGCCGAATTCATCCCCACCAATCTGCGTCTGGGTGTCAATCTGACCATCCCCTTCAACGAGTACAACAAGTTCTCTATCACGGCCGATGCCAACAAGCTTCTCGTTCCTACCTATCCCAAGCAGAACGATGGCGAGAGTGACGAGGATTATACCGACCGTGTACAGCGCGAATACTACGACGTTTCTCCTATCTCCGGCATTTTCAAGAGTTTTGGCGATGCGCCTAATGGCTTCAAGGAGGAGATGCAGGAGATACAGTGGAGTCTGGGTATGGAGTATACCTATAACGACCGATTCATGCTGCGTGCCGGTTATCATCACGAAGCCGAGAACAAGGGTAACCGTAAGTATTTCACAGCTGGTGCCGGTTTCCACATGAGCATCTTCAGCATTGATGCCGCCTATGTGTTCAGTACCAGCCAGAGCAACCCTCTCGACCAGACTATGCGTTTCACGCTTGGTTTTGACCTTGACGGTATCAAGGATATGTTCAGCACGAAGCGTCGTCGTTAACAAATAAAATTTCGCTACTTATTTATGATACGTGTAGGAATGGGTTATGACGTTCACCAGTTAGTGGGACGTCGTGATTTGTGGCTGGGTGGCATCAAGATAGAGCATGCGTTGGGCCTTCTTGGCCATAGTGATGCTGATGTGCTTATCCATGCCATTTGCGATGCATTGCTGGGAGCTGCAAATATGCGTGATATCGGTTACCATTTTCCCGACACGAGCGATGAGTTTAGCGGTATCGACAGTAAGATTCTGCTTCGTAAGACCGTCGAGCTCATAGCCACAAAGGGCTATCATGTAGGTAATATCGATTGTACTGTTTGTGCTGAGGCCCCCAAGCTTAATCCTCATATTCCCACCATGCAGAAAGTGTTGGCCGAGGTGATGGGGGTTGATGCAGATTGTGTCTCCATCAAGGCTACCACTACCGAGAAACTCGGTTTCACTGGTCGTCAGGAAGGCATCTCTGCCTATGCTGTGGCGCTGATAGAGAGATGAATCGTCTTATATTCCTTCAACTCCTTTAACTTCTTTTTTCTTCAACTCCTTCAACAAAATGTCATATACAAATAAGCTCCGCTCACTTCTTTTGGTGAGCTTTCTTCTTGTTGGTGGGCTACTTGCTGGCTATGCTCAATACACCCCCATCGTAAAGTATCAGTATGCACCTGCTGCCTACCAGAGTGTTTTCCTGGATTATGTTGCCAACAATGCCGCTTCTATCATCAATACCTACAGCGGACAGTATGTGGGGCAGGTAGACAGCAAGGGACTTCTTTGCGGCTATGGTATGTTTGTCAACAATGACGGTTCTACCATTATGGGACAGTTCAACCAGGGCAAACTGCTATTTGGAATAAAGATGTCTTCCCAGAATGCAATGGTGGGAGATGACGAGAACTATGCCAACTATAGCCTTTCAACAGGCCATTTGGACTACATTCTGCGTGGAAGCGATCGCCAGGTTGTTGATGGCGAAAAGCTCTACGACTACGCTTTCGTGTCGATGCGCTATCAGAATGGCGACCAGTATGTGGGCGAACTCTATCAGCGCAAGCGCCACGGCTATGGCATCTATTACTATGCCAATGGCGACATCTGGTATGGCGAATATAAGAACGATGTGCGTTCTGGCTACGGATGCCTGTTCGATCGCAATGGCGAGATGACCATCGGAATGTGGGAAGGCGAGGATCTTCGCCGTTGCATCTTTGTGCGGACCGACAAGAAGTTGAAAAAGAAGAAATAGTTTTTTCGGTTATAGGTTTTAGGACGCTTCGCTTTGAGGTTTTAGGCTACTTGCGAACGTAATCTCCTTAAAACCAAGAAACCTGAGGCATCTCACACGAAGGCACGAAGTTCACGAAGTTTTTTTCTTTTCTCTTTAAGAAATCCTCTTCGTGTCCTTCGTGCCTTCGTGTGCCCTGTTATTTACATAATCGCAGCAGCGTCACAACCATAGTATCCCTTTTCTTTTATCTCCTTCCACACCGATGGAGCCAGCCATTCCCCCTTGCACGTGCCAGAGGCAATTGCGTTGCGGATGTCCGTGCTGCTGATGGGATAGAGGGGGGCATCAACAAGCTGTACTTCATCGGGCAGGGTGTTGGTGTCTACCACGCTTCCCTCTCTGGGATAAACTAGAATATTGTGGTGGGCAAGTATCTCATCGGGCTTGTACCATTGTGGGAATCGCTCCCAGTTGTCGGCACCGATAACCAGTACGAACTCCCTTTCTGGGTATTCCTCTCGAAGTCTTCCCAGCGTGTTTACCATGTAGGATGGACGTGGCAGGTGCATCTCGAAATCGCTGACATGCAACGTGTTGCTCTCCTCGACAGCCAGTCTTGCTAGCTGCAGGCGTGCTTCGTCATCCAGCAGATCGGTGTCATTGCGCTTTAATGGATTGAGAGGTGATACCAGAAACCACAGTTCGTCGACATAGCCCTCACGGCACAACCACTCGCCCAGTTGGGTGTGGCCAGTGTGGATGGGGTTGAACGAACCTCCGTATATCCCCGTTCTAATCCTCTTTTGTGATCTTTCCATTCTCCCAATGTACGGCGTGATAACGATTCTTCTTGTTCTTTTTGCGACGCTTAGTCTGCCATGACAAGAAGAAAAGGATGAGCGAGAGGGCAAGGACAAGTCCTCCTATCTTGAACATATACTTCTTCTGTTCTGGGTCGGCATTGTCCGATGTAACAGCCAGCACCAGAGTTGCTACGCCCAGAATAAAGGCTATGATGGCGATGTATATCATCGTCTTGCCGTTTTGGGTATTCTTCATTTTTGTTTAGTCGTTTAGGGGACTAGCCGTTTAGGGGATTAGTCGTTTAGTCGTTTAGGGGATTAGTCGTTTAGTCGTTTAGGGGACTAGTCGTTTAGTCGTTTAGGGGGACTAGTCGTTTATTGTTTTTCTGTTGCAAACATCTTGTCGAGCTGTGATTGGGGGAAGGGGCATGGTTCCTTGCGTATCTTTGCCATTTGGAACTGTTTGCAGGCATTCAGTACCGACGGTTCCTCAAAGCACTTGAACAGCATCTCCTTCAGTTCGTCAAGCCGCTCGGCGTCTGCATCGCTGAACTTGCCACATTCCTTGTAGCTTACTGCTTTCTGTGGCATTACATCGTGATAGTAATAGCTCCAAACCAAGAATTGCATTCCCACTTCGGGCGTCATCAGTACTTCCATAACCTTACGATTTACTTTGCCATTTCGTATATCTTGACGATGTCAGCCTTCTTCAGTGGCTTCAGTCCGCCGATTATCAGTGTGTCACCGTTGGTACACTTGTCGGCCATCTCCACCATCTGCTGCTCCGTCACCTCCTTGCCTATGAGTGTGTGGATGTTGGTGGGCATGCCTATCGAAGCAAAGAACTTCTCCATGGCCTGTATGCCAGCCTCGGCGGCTTCCAGGTCGGTCATGCTGTTGGTGTCGATGCCCATCACATTGTGTGCGAAGCGTGCAAAGCGAGGCATGTTCTCCTCGCGGCAGTAGCGAGCCCAACTGCCCCATACGCTGGCCAGTCCGGCACCATGACTCACGTCGAACATACCCGACAGCTCATGCTCAATCATGTGTGTGGCCCAGTCGCCCGTTGTGCCGCAACCCGTCAGGTCGTTGTGTGCCAGTGTGCCAGCCCACATTATGTTGGCGCGACTCGTATAGTCGGTGGGATTCTGCATCACCTTATGTCCCTCGGTCATGCAGGTGCGCAGCACAGCCTCGGCAATAGCGTCGGTCGTCTCCATGTCGTCGTCCTTGCTGAAGTAGCGCTCCATGGTGTGCATCATCATGTCGGTGATGCCACATGCCGTCTGCCAGGCTGGTAGTGTGAAGGTCAGTTCGGGATTCATGATGGCAAACTTACAGCGGAACTCGTTCACGCAGTAGTCCTTCTTCAGCCATCCCTCCACCTCGTCGTTGGTGATGACCGAACCGTCGCTCATCTCGCTGCCGGCAGCGGGGATTGTCAGGATGCAGCCGATGGGCAGATACTGTGTGGCATGGTCTTTGTGCTCGTAGAGTGTCCATACGTCACCCTCGTAGAAACGGCCTGACGAGATGGCCTTGCACGAGTCGATGACCGAACCGCCACCCACGGCCAGCAGAAAGTCCACTCCCTCCTGCTTGCACAGCTCGATGCCTTTGCGCACCATCGACAGACGTGGATTAGGCTTCACGCCGCCCAGCATGACATAGTCGATGCCAGCCTCGCCCAGCAGTTTCTCTACCTTGGCCAGCAATCCCGACTTGATGGCACTCTGTCCGCCGTAGTGCACCAGCACCTTCTTGCCACCATATTTCTTTACCAGTTCGGCTACCTTACTCTCTGTGTCGCGTCCAAACACTACCTGTGTCGGAGCATAGTAATTGAAATTTTTCATATTGTTAAGTTTTAATTCATAATTAACTAACCACCGTTGCCACAATTTTTCTCGCCCCTCCGTAGTCGCGAAACTCGCACAGATAGATGCCTTGCCATGTGCCCAGGTTGAGGGCGCCGTTTGTGATGGGGATGGTCAGGCTGACGCCGAACAGCGAACTCTTGGCGTGTGCAGGCATATCGTCGGCCCCCTCCAGAGTGTGGTCGTAGTACGGCTCGTTCTCTTTCACTAAGTGGTTCATTATCTTCTCCATATCGCCACGCACGTCGGGATCGGCATTCTCGTTGATGCTCAGTGCGCACGACGTGTGCTGCACGAACAGGTTCAGCAGTCCCGTCTTGGGCAGAGGGTGGGGCAGTTGCTCCATGATCTCGTGTGTCACCAGGTGGCAACCTCTGCTTTTGGCCTTCAGCCGGAAGGAAACTTGTTGTATCATGCTAGGTTCACTTTAAGTACGATTCTGAAACTCCCCTCGTTGTAGCTCGTGCTCGTTATCTTGAAGTTTCCAATCTCCTTGGTGCTCTCTACGTGCTTGCCTATGCAGGCACACGTGTCGTAGTTGCCTATGCGCACCAGTCTCAGTGTCTCGCTGGCATCCTCTGGCAGCTTGTCCAGCGTCACGTCGGCAGGTATGTTGTCGCGTGTCACAAACTCGTAGCTGATGGGCAAGTCCTGTGCTATCAGCTCGTTCATGCGTCGCTCTATCTCCGCTACCTGCTCTGCGCTGGGGCATTCGCTCAGGTTGTAGTTTATCTTCGACTTCTTGCGCTCTATGTGTGCATTCTTCGAGCGTTCGCAGCCAAACATCCTTATCATCGTCTGGTTCAGCAGATGTTCGGCACTATGAGCCGGAGCATACTCATCCTTGTTGTGCTCGTTCAGTACGGGGCTAGTCTCGCTGTTCATCATTTCGGGCTGTTTTGTAGGTTTTGGTCGGAGCGTAGCACCTTCCATCCCCTACCTTTATACTGATAGATTATCTCTTAACGTCTGCAAAGATACGAAAATATTTCTGTCCAGCAAATCTTACTAGCTTTCTTTCTATCATTTTCACAAATGTTATGCTGTTATTTTGCCTGCCGACAAGTTTTGCGATATACAAAAAAGGTGCTGGCATGTATTGTTGCCAGCACCTCGGTATGTTGTCTCAGAATGTTAGATTGAGACGTTCTGGTTGACGCGTTGTCAGAGCCAGTAATTCTTTACCATTCCTCGTCCCACAAGGTCTCGCCCTTGGTAAAGATATTGTCGTCGTCATCTCCATCGGGCGTCTTGTCGCCCACTGTGTCGCCATCACCCAATCCGCCTTGAGGCGAAGTGGCGATGAGTTCATAGTTGTCCAATACGATTTCGATCATATTGGGTGTAATATATGTTTTCTTCATTTTCCAGTATCTTTTATTATTTCACCATTATCTTCTTGCCGTTCACGATGTTGATGCCGCGCTGCATCTTCTGCATGCGCTGGCCCTGCAGGTTGTAGATAGCGCCGTTAGCGTGACTGTTCTTGATTGCTTCGATGGCGGTCTCCTCGCCCATCATGTCAAAGCTGAAGCCCTTTACATCAGCACTGCCAGGCACGCAGAGAACTGCGCCACCGGCCTTCACCTTGAAGTTGCCGCTTCCTTCGTTGTTGCCATACCAGAAGCCCAGCTTCGTCTTGTTGGTGTTGTCGCCGTATGCCAACTTGTAGTAGTTGTTGCCGTCTGCCTCTGCCTTGAATATACCGGTCGAGGTGCAGGCTACAAGCATGTTGTTTGCGGCAATTTGATTCTCGGCGGAACCATTCATGTAGTGAATTGTATTTTCGCTGCTCGACAAGAGTACACCTGTGCCAGCAGGAACGTAGTTGTTCTCAACCTTTGTGAGCTTGATAACCCCACCGTCTACAGATACCGTGTTAATCTCTACGCCGGGAGCAAAGATGATGTCCTCGGCAGCGCTGAAGGTGGCGTAATACTTCTCGCCGTCTGTGGCAACCAGAGTCTGTGAGGTTGAGGGAAGAGCAAAGCCGTAGACATTGTCGATGGAGTAGTACTTACCCTTGAAACGAAGTTTGTAGAAGCCGTCGGCGGGAGCGGTCCATGAGTATGAGTCATACTTGTTGATCTTATCACCCTCACCCTTTTCGATGGTGAGCACCTCGTTCCAATCCACGTCATTGATGGTGTATTCAACTGAGAAGGGCTCATCCTGCCAAACCTGCAAATATTCGAACTGAATCGTCTCGCCAGCCTTTGCCTGGAGAAGAGGAGTGACAAGATAGTCATCGCTGGTATAAGAGTAAGCCATCTTTGTCTCGTTGTCGCTGGTTGCTCCCTTACTACTCTGCCATCCGCCATTTGTCCAATCTGCGGGGATGCCGTCCTCGAAGTCTACATAGAACTTAGCGGGATCGAGGAATGTAGCGCTGGCGTTGATGGTGTAGACGGGCAGACCACAGTTGCTGTTGATGGTGATGGTGCCAGACATCTCGCCAGCAGTCTCGCTCTTGGCAACCACCTCGAAGTCAGCGCTCGCCCCCTGGGCAATGGTCAAGGTGCTGGGAGAAACGCTGAAGGCGGCATTGTCTGAGTTGAAGGTTAGTGTGATGCTGCCAGAACCGGTATTCTTGACTGTGTAGGTATGGCGTGCCTCGCTGTTGGTGATGCCGAGTTTGTCCGTGAAGGTTTGGCCTTCTTTTGAGGCTGTGGTGCTAGTAATCTCCATGCCGGGGATGGGTGCAATGCGGAAGCCATATACGTTGTCGATGTAGTTGTAACGGCCAGAGAAGCGGATGAGGTACACACCGGCTTGGGGAGCTGCAAACTGCAACGTGTGGAGAGTATTGTTGGCTTCAGGAACCTCTGAGAAGCCCACGTTCCAAGTCTCACCATCGTCAAGCGAGTACTCAAGGGTGAGAGACTCATCATTCCAAGGCTGAAGTGCGTCGATATACATAACATCGCCTGGTAGTGCCATAAGGCGGGGAGTTACAAGGGTGTTGGCGTTGCTATAGCCTGCAAAGGCCATCTTTGTGCCGTTACCGTAACTGGGCGCATTTGTTGGTATTGTCCAGCCCGTGTTCGTCCATGTACTGGGAATGCCTTCCTCAAAAGTCTCGTAGAACTTGCTGGGATCCAGCGACTCGGCAGATGCATTGATGGTCACTACGTCGCCAGCATTGGGAGTAAGCGTGATGGCTGCCTCCTTTGCACCGTAGTTGTTCGCGATGATGTTGAAGGTGAGGTCGAAGGTAGCACTCTCGCCAGGAGCCACGCTGAGGCTTGTTGTTGAGAGGGTGAAGTCGGTGGTATTGTTGCTTGCCAAGGCTACCTCGAGTGTTGCTGCACCGGGGTTGCTGATGGTGTAGGTGTGAGTGGCTTTGGTTCTCAGTACACCGAAGGCATCGGTAAGCGTGTTGCCCTCGGCGGTTACACCCTTGGGAGCGGTAACAACCATGACGGGGTCGGCAGAGAGTGTAAGGCCGTAGAAATCGTCGATAGCGATGTATTGACCGCTGATGGCAATGTACTTGGCGTTGGTAGGTATGCCACTAATTGTAGTCTCCTTCCATTCTCCATACACGGCATCGGTGCCATGATTTGAACCTAATTTTGTCCAAGTAACACCATCAACAGATGTTGATATGTAGAAATATGCAGAAGAGTATGAAGATGAGGTGTTCTTGCTGTAACGCAGATAGATAGTCTCGTCCTCGGCTACAGATATAAGAGGAGTCTCAATGCGACCAGTTCCACCAGAGTATGATGAATAATATCCAATCTTTGCATATCCATCAGCTATAGTCCAGTTGCTGTCAATAACCCAGTTGGCAGGAGCCTCGCTAAAGTCAACATTGAGTTTCGCAGGGTCACGAACGATACCAGCCAGATTGATTGTGAAGGCATCGAGACCCTCGGGGGAGATGGTCAGCGCACCCTCCTGGCTGCCCAATGCGCTGGCAGAAAGAGTAATCGTAACGGCCTTCTCTTCGTTTGCAGCGAGACTTACGGAAGCATCAGAAACGCTGTACGCACCGGTGCAAGCCAGAGTGGCGTTCATCGTCTCGGTACCTGCATTCTTGATGGTGTACTGGACTGTTGCGTTCTCTGCCACAAGTCCGAAGTTGTAGTCTGCTCCACTCTTCACAGCCTTGCCGCCCTGCAGAACCTGCAAGCGAGGACCGGCAGCAGCCTCGTAGGTGTTGAACACGACATCATCAATGGCAGCACGACTAAGGCAGATGGCAATCATTCGAGGCTCGTCACCTAAATCAACAGTATATTCAGTCCACGTTGTTGATGTAAGTGTCCAGTACTTAAAGGATGAACTAGAAGATTTCTTATAAGTGTCGCCGTCTTCTTCTACGTCAAACAGGTCAACATATCCTTTGGTTGAGGAACTTGTTGAAGTCTTTCGTGCATAGAACTTGAAAGTACCGGTCAGTTGTTCGGGAATAACAACAATTGCACTATTTGTAGATGAATATGAAGCCTCAAGTGATTTCTTGCTACCATTGTATGCAGTGCTCCAAAGTCCATAGTTAGTAGAGCCTGAGCTACTATAGATAGTTCCCCCTACGATCTGCCAACCATTTGACAGCCCCTTTCCATACCCCCAAGTATCAGTGTTTGTAATCGTTACGCTTTCAAAATCCTCCGTCTCCTCCTCTGCCATTACCTTTGTCGTGGCAAATAGGCTGAGCAGTGCGAAGGCTGCTATTTTAATATTTTTCATTGTTCTTTTTTAGCTTAAAAACTTGTAGTATTTATCTCGGCATTGTACAAGCGTTCTTGCTGAGACTTTGCTACATAAATACTATATTGAACACTATTTAGAAAAAACTTCTTCCCACGCCCCTGCATATGCGGGGGCATGGGAAAAAGGACTGTTTATTTTACCACCTTGCGGCCGTTTACGATGTTGATACCCTTCACGAAGCGAGCGTGGTGACGGCCTGAGAGGTCGTAGATGCGGCTGCTGGTCTTTGCGGTCTCGACGTGGGTGACGCCGGTAGGCTCGGGAGCCAGGTCGCTGGCATCGCCGCCATCTACCCAGAGGCAAGAGAAGGCAATGCGGTTGGGGATGTTGGCAATCTTGGTGGCCTTACCCGTCTCGGTGTCGATCTCGTAGAGGGCAGTGTCGTACTTGCCGTTGGTGCGCCACTCCTTGTCCGAGAGGGGACCGTATGAACCCCAGTCGTTGTAGCCCTTGCCACTGTTCACGTAGCCGTTCCAGTACAGCTTGCCCGTGTTATAGTCGAAGCAGGCACACTGACGCTTGAACTGCGAAACCACACCGCTGGGACCATACTTCTCCGACTCTTCGGGGTCACCCTCGTCGTTGATGGTCACGTCGGTCAGGATCATACCCGTCTTGGGGTCGAACTCGTTGAGCACGCCGCTGCTGGTCATCGAGAAGATGCGACCATCGGGCGAGCATGACAATGTGACGAAGTTCTCGTAGTAGATGCCAGGAGTGATCTGTGTGATCTTCATCGTCTCAATGTCGATGGTGCAGAGTGCATAACCCGCATCGGTGGTCTGTCCCATCTCGATGTCATCTTCGGTGGGCTCGTACTCCTCGTCGCCAGGCAGTATGATGGGGAAGTCGGTGAGGTAGAAGAGACCGTAGATCTTGCCGTCGACGGGGTTGTAGCACATACCGCGGCTCTCGATGTTCGATGACTTGGGATAAGTCTTCTGGTCAAGCTTCTCGTAGGTCTTGGCATCCCACTTGCGAACGATGAACTCCCATTCCTCACTGTCCTCTTTCTCGTGACTGAAGATGGTGTAGATCAAACCTTTGTAATAAAAAGATCCAGAGTTGCCATACATCACATTGTCGTAGTGTGCGAGGTTCGCCTCAACGCTGTTGGCCGTTGCGTCGAGCGACCACAATCCGTAGTCGCCGCTGAACTCGGCCTTTCCGGTTTCTGAATTCCAACCCAGATAGGTTGACTTTGCGTCATCTCCGTCGTCATAGCGCATAGTGTTTCTCACACCGTAGAATTTGACCGACTGGGCAAATGAAACTGCTGCAAACAGTGTGAATGCAGTCAGGAGGATTGCTCTCATTGTGTAGTTGTGTTTCATAATGAAAATTTTGATGTTAGTGAATTTGCCGACAAAAGTACACAAAATGCGTACACGCGCCAACATTATGTTGTACGTATACGGCAAAATTGCCGTTTCAAGATTAAAATTGCAACTAAAAAGGGCGGAAAAGTTGCTTTTTGAATGTTTGTGTGCGTTTTTTTTGCTACTTTTGTACGCGATATTCAAACCGCGACTTAACCGAAATAAGATGAAATACTATCTTCTTTTATTATATATAATAGGTGTACTCTTCCCTCTCAATGCCTTTTCTGAGACTCCCGACAACTCAATAAGCGGGTTGCTGCAGAAGTGCGAGGAGGCTCGCGGATTGTCGCAGTACGAGGTCATGTCTCGCTACTCGCAGCAGTTGCTGCAACAGGCCAAGGGGCAGGGCAACAACAATGCCCGGGCCTATGCTTTGTTCTATGACGGACTGGCCAAGGTGTTTCTGGGCAAGGGGCAGGAGGCGCAGCAGATGCTTGACGAGGCCGACTCGATGGCTACGCTCATCGGCAACGATTCGGTGAGGGCTCTGGTGATGAATGCGCGAGGCATCTATCACGCCGTGATGCAGAACAACAACTTCGTGGCGCAGCAGTATTTTTTCAAGAGTGTCGAACTGTCCAAGCGAGCCAGGTTCGAAGACCTGCAGCACCGCGTTATGGGCAATCTCATCACCCTGTCGCAGTATACGGGTGGCAATGTGGCGCTCGATGCAGCCAAGAGTATGTACGACTATGGCGTGAAGACGAACAACAACGAGCAGATAGCACTTGGCGCCTATTATCTGGCTGTTTATTATTACAAGCACCAGCAGTATGACGATACAGAGAAGTACCTGAAGATAGCCCTCGACATTTATGACAAATATCCATACGAGGATATAGCGTGGGTGTATTCGCTGTATGCCAAGTTGCTGATTGACAAGAACGAACTGCAGGGAGCCAGGCAGAAGGCCCAGGAGGCTGTGGCACTGACGCAGAGGTACCGCCAGCAGTCGATGGAGGTGGATGCCCACATCGTCTATGCCGAGACGCTGAACAAGATGGGGCAGTACGAGGAGTCGATGGACGAGGTGCAGACCGCCATGACCATTGCCAACGAGATAGGTATGGAGTCGAAGTTGGTGGACTGCTATGAGTTGCTTTCGAACAATTACGCTGCCATAGGCCGTGACGAGAAGGCACTGGAGTGCCTGCAGAAGGCTAACGAACTGATGGGCAGTCAGATGGCCATAAGCATGGAGCGTTTGTCGCACGAACAGCAGATCATGCGCGAGATAGAGCAGAAGGAGATGGATGCCATGCTGGCCGAGGAGCAGGTGGCCTCGCAGCGCAGCATGCTCATCGTCGAGAGTGTGGCGGTAGCCATTCTGCTCATCCTGCTCGTCGTCATCATCTATTTCTACCGTCACCGACAGGTGCTGTACAAGAAGATCGTGCTGCAGAACTCGCGTGCCGTGAACAGACAGGTGGAGATGCAGCGGCAGATAGATGCTCTGTTGCAGGAGAAGGAACTGTGGCAGCAGGGCGGCGCTGGCGAAGGTGATGGCGAGCCGGTGGCAAAGGTTGCCGAGAAGGAGCGCTATGCCATGGGCGACGACAAGATAGACAGCCTCTACGCCGAGCTGTGCCGACTGATGGAGCACGAGCACCTCTATACCGAGTCGCAGCTTACACGCGAGAGGATGGCCGAGCAGTTGGGCACCAACCGAACCTATCTGGTAAAGGTCATCAAGGAGAAGACCGGCATGAACTACCTGCAGTTTGTCAACTCTTATCGCATCAACGAAGCCATCAAGATACTGTCGTCGAAGGACAAGATATCATATCCGCTGAAGCAGATATGGAGCGACCTGGGTTTCAGTTCGCCCTCAACCTTCTTCAAGCTCTTCCAGCAGGCCGTCGGCATCACGCCTGCCATGTATCGTAAGCAGTTCCTCGAGGTGAACGTCGACGATAACGAAACTTCGTACGATGACGATAACGATGACGATAACGAGTAAGGCGTTTGGGAACGTGCGTTGAATTAGTGAAAAGTGAATAGTGAATAATACCTAATACTGATAATTATTTAATACGTTGGGTGAAGCATGCATTATAGTATCAGTATACAAGATTCGCATGTTGCCTATCGGCAAGAAATCTTAGCCCTGTCGGGGAAATATTAAGCCCTGCGGGGAAATCTTAGTTATGGAAATATTTCCTAAAAAGAGATTTCCAGCGAAAGCAACAAGATTTCCGGCTTTTGCCGCCTAGATTTCTCGCGAAGCGACAAGATAATCAATCTGATCATTACAAGCGAAAGTTGAATTTTTTATTTAATTAAATAAGGTGAATTAAACCTTTTTAATACTATGTGGTCAAAATG
>JAGHUS010000048.1 GCA_018064685.1 Bacteroidales bacterium
ACACCATATCTTATTATTACGACACCAAGAAAGAGCAGTGTGAGCAACGAACTGGCTGCTTCCATCCACGATTATCCTAACGCTAACCTCGGTTGGGAGAAGACATCGACATGGAACTTCGGTATAGACGGTTCGATGCTGAAGGACCGTATCAACGTGGGCATCGACATCTACCACAGCATCTCGACCGATCTTATCAGTAATCGTTCGGTGTCGCTGGTCAACGGTACCACATCGCTTTACTTCAATGACGGTGAGGCTACCAACACAGGTATCGAGTTTACCATCAACACGCTCAACATAAAGACGAAGGATTTCCGCTGGCGCACATCGTTCATGTACTCTTACAACAAGAACACCATCAAGCGCGGCATCGTCTCTACCAACACCTACGCAGACTATGTGAACGGCACTGTGGTGCTCGATGGCAACAGCGTGGATGGTTTCTACTCGTATAAGTTCAACGGTCTCGATGCCAACGGCCTGCCTACCTTCCGTAACCTTACCGGCAACAAGGTCGGTATGTCGCGCGATGAGTTCCTGCAGACCATCCTCTCATATAGCGGCACACGTACTCCTCGCAGCTATGGCAGCTTCTCTACGGAGTTTGCGTGGAAGGGTATCTCTGTTCGTGCGCAGTTCACTTACAAGCTGGGCTACAAGCAGCGCCTCCTGGCTCTCTACCAGAACGGCACTTCGGCATTGCCACAACCTGAGGATAACATGAACGCGGACTTCGTGAACCGCTGGCGTAAGCCTGGCGACGAGGCACATACCACTATCCCTGTGCTGACGAATGCGTCGCTCAACTATCGTTCGCCATCAACCATGAACAGCTACAACGACAGCTATATCGACGTCGATCAGGCGTATGCTACCTATTGCGGACCGTCATCGTTCACCGGCTGGTATATGTACAACAACTCCGATGAGCGCGTCGTTGATGCCAGTCACATACGTTTCCGTTCGCTTACCATCGGTTACGAACTGCCTCAGAAGTGGCTCAGCAAGATTAAGTTGTCGAGCTGCCGCATAGACTTCCAGGCACAGAACCTCGGCGTCTGGGCATTCGACAGCAAACTGAAGGGACAGGATCCCGACCAGGTAGCATCTATCGGCATGCCAGTCCTCCCTACGTTTAACTTCGGAATACAGGTGGGATTCTAAGACCCCCTCCAAACCTCCCCCGAGGGAGGCTTTTAAAGCCCGTCCCGCAATTTCCATGAGGGGAGACTTAATGCAATACCTTTATTCACGTAAATATTTAATTAAACGATACTGAACTTTATGTTAAGTTTAAAGAATATCATAAGAAACATTCTGTATATAGCTCTCCCCCTGGGGGGAGTTGGTGGGGGGTTAATATCCTGCTCCGACTTCCTTGACGAGGAGGACAAGGACCTCGTAATACCTGAATCGGTGAGCCAGTATGAGGCTATGCTCCACAAGGAGGCGTTCCTCGACGTGTCGTGGTTCTACATGTCGGACTTCATGACCGACGACATAACGGAGAATCCTGGTGCCACCACTTCGGCAAAAAACACATACAAGAGCCTCTACACATGGGCACGCGACGTGGAGCGCGATGGCGAAGGCAATGTCATTACCGCCACAAACAATATGTGGAGGAGCCTCTATCAGGACGTACTCGTGGCCAACTACATCATAGAGAACGGTCCGAAGGCTACGGGTAGCGACGATGAGCGCAACTTCCTCGTGGCAGAGGCATACTTCGTTCGTGCACGTTCGTACCTCGAACTCGTCAACATCTACGCCCCTGTGTATGATGCCGCCACTGCTTCTTCTACCCCTGGCGTGCCTCTACGTCTCGATACCGGTGTGGCAAACGACTACAGACGCGAGTCGGTGGCTGGTGTGTATGCACAGATAGAGTCTGACCTCATGGCGGCTATCAGCCTCTTCGGCAGTTCTTCGACAAAGAAATCGCTATGGCATCCTAACGCTGATGCTGCGCAGTTGCTCCTCTCACGCGTGTATTTATATAAAGGAGAATGGCAGAAGGTGGTGGACACCACTAAGGATCTTGCCACCCGTCAGCTGTATGACCTCACACACCGTCCTAACTCTCCGATGATAGTAAGCACCAATACAGAGGTGCTTCACACCTATGGTTCGCCTGCTTCGCTCTATCCAGGCACCGATGAGAGCCTCGGCGTGATGGATATCCCTTCCATCTACCAGACCGATCTCACCACCTGCACATACGGCGCATCGGAGGATCTGCTCTCTAAGTTTGCCCTCACTACCAACGACTGCCGCAAATACACATGGGTGATAAATCCTCAGGGCGGCAATACTATGACCATACCTGCCAAGTGGCACGGACAATTCACGCAAGTGGGTGCTTATCACTATCGCCTGGCAGAGGCTTACCTGAACCGTGCGGAGGCTCTTGCTGCAATGGGAAACACCGGCGAGGCAGAGGCGCTGATGACGAAATACCTGTCATCGCGCATAGCTAACTTCTCATCACAGCGTCACACCTACATGCCTTCGGCAACGGCAACGGCTCTCGACTGGCGTAAGTTCATCGTGGATCAGCGTCGTCTGGAGTTCTGTTTCGAGGATATGCGATGGTTTGATCTCCGACGCATCAACGCATGGTACCCTCACACTCTGAAGCATGTGTTCACCCTTGCTTCTACGGCTTCGGGTTCAACGGTGGTGACAGTACAGGGCACCGAGACATACACCCTCCAGCCAACATCGCCTAACTACGTGTTTGAGATACCGGAATCGGAGACACAGATGAACACCACCATCTCCGTATATGGCAAGAGAGAGGTAATCACTTCGGTCAACAATTAACGACATTCAACCTTTAACCGTTAATAACGTCATAACATTATACAGGAAAACAATATGAACCTGAAAGACAAGATAATCTACGTGGCACTGCTTGCCACATCACTCATGCTCAACGCCTGCAGCGATGATGAGGACACATCACCAAGCAACGCTGACACCGATCGCCTGGAGGCACTGCTTGACCGCAGCATTCCCGATATAGCGGAGTTCTGCGACAAGTACGGCACGTACGTATTGTACGACTTCGACCAGCACCTTGACTTCGCATATCAGTTCGAACAGGCAACAGCCTGGGACAATGCTAAGCTCACCAAGCTCGATAAAGCCGGTGCCACAGCATCGATGGCATGGTTGAAGACCAACGTGTTCTCGCACTACACTGATGAGTTCAAGAAGAAGTTCCTGCCAAGGAAGTTCCTTATCACTGATAAGATAGAGAGCAATTCCGACCTCGGACGCTCCGTGCCTGAGAACGGTTTGCACCGCGCCGTGGCTAATCTCAACAGCATCACCGTGGGTGACTACACCAATTCGCAGGACATCGACCGCGTGATACTTGCCGACTACCTCGTCAACGCGCGTGGCGAAACACCCGTAGTCAGTGAGTTCTACGACATTTCCAATACGTACTACTCTACCCTCATGGACGAGAATCGCCGTCAGGCACGCATCCTGCTCAGCGAGGATCCTGAGTTCTTCCACGACCATGGCTTCTTCAACCCTACCGATGATGAGTCAACATACTTCCCAAGTGCACGTCTCGACCTTGTGCAGTACATCGACTCTCTCGTGGGTATGACACAGGAGATGCTCTACAACATCATGGACAGCGAAAACACCATGATGATAATGAAGATGGCATACGTGGCTCACGGACTCAATGACTTGGGCGTGAACGTTGCCGCACTCAATCCATACACCATGGATTTCCTCAAGTATAACATCTCGGGCATCAACCCTTCTGTGCGCTTCACCAACATACCTGCGGCATTCACTACTGAGGAACAGGTGGAGTTCACCGTACTCCGCGGCGAGAACAACCTGCAGAAGGCTGAGGTATATATGCACGGCGAACTGATGCAGACATTCGATCTGACCAGCCAGGCTGATGCTCCTGCCATAGATTTGCAGGCTACACTCAAGGGACTGCAGCCTAAGCAGAACATCTTCACCGTATGGGTTTATGAGGAGGGCAGGACACGTCCAAGCGTAAAGGTCAGCTCTGCCATCACCCTTTACTCAAACAACAATGTGCTGATGCTCAACATTCAGGATGATAATCCGGACGTATTCACCCGTGAGAGCTACAACTTCGAGGTGCAGTTCGACGATAATGTCATCGAGGGCATCACGAGAATGAAGGACATCGCCACCGCAACGTTCTATCACAAGGCGAAGTTCGATGGTGCTACATTCATGGAATACGGTCACGAGAAGCGTTACTGGCGTATGCACTTCTACAACGGCAAGGTGGACTGGATAGAGGAATATGAGAACGTCGTGGACTACAACACATACAAGGCAAGCGACGTATATCGCCATAAGTACATCTACAACTACGATGAGAACAACAACCTCACGAGCGTTGAGAAGGACATGGATGGCAATAAGGAGACCATCGTGAGCAATGTGGAGACCATCAACGGCGAGATCGTAAGCTATAACGTACTCGTAAACGGCAAGATGGTGGCATACAAGCCTAAGTACTCTGCCCTCGACCACAAGACGCGTATCGACCTTATGGACGCTAACCTCTCTGGTGCAACGTTCGTTCATCAGGGCGGTGAAGAGGAGAATCCTTACTACATAGCCGGTCTTCCTGCTGTATTGCCAGGTGAGGTGACCGATCTCTCGCTCCACCTCCTCTACAATCCTTACCTCTTCAATGCCATCAACGATGCCAACGGCAACAGCATCTGGGATAAGGGATGGATACTCGACCGCTCCGATAAGAAGAACCCATTCATCGGTGCGACTGTGGAAAGAGGTTCCAAGACATGGTATTATAGATACATTCTGAAATAAGTATGTTATGAAGAAGATAATATTATCTACACTGATGCTGCTCCTCTCAGTCGGAATGTGGGCAGCCAAGGCACCTACCGACGAGCAACTCAAGTCGTTCTGCCGTGAGGCTGGTGCTGCATTTATAGGTTGTGAGACACAGGAGGCACGACAGAAGGCATTCGATGGTGTGGTGACTAAGTTC
>JAGHUS010000007.1 GCA_018064685.1 Bacteroidales bacterium
ATTTGTCTTTGTATATGCTTTAAGAAAAAATTAATGGTTAATTAATGTCTAATTAATGGGAATTAATGTTGAAAATAAAACCATTATGCATTCGTGTAATGCGTGTAATGCTTAGTAGGGTGGGAAAGTTTAGTTACTAAATGTACAAACAATAATTAAAAATACGTATTTTTCCTAGTTTTAGCCCAAAATAGTGGAGGAGAAATATGTTCCTCCACCGAATTAAGTTGTTATGTTCTAAACAAATACAAAGAAAGTGGAGGGTGGAGGCAAAAAAAACATTTTTAGATTTCGCCAACAATATTTTGCGGATTGAAAAAAAGTGCATAACTTTGCAACATTGGCAATCTTACATAAAAATACATCCAAACAACTGAGTCATAATGAAAACATTGAAGCCTTCCATAACTGTATTGTGCCTTGGTCTTGCACTCGTCGGCTGCAGCCGTCACACACTGGAGCACGAAAACAGAGCACCTGCCTCATACATGAACATGCCTTCTATTGGCAAACTCATAACGAGCCTGAAAATGCCGAGCAACATCACGATGGCGCAGCCCGAAGTGAGCGAGGAAAGAGCTCGTATAACTATCAAGAATAAAATGGAGGAGGTAGTCGGTGCAGCAAGCGCACTGGAAAACATCGAGGTATCGAATGCCCTGGACAGAAACTCTTGCAAAGCACTAAGGATTACATTCGACAACGAGACAACCTTCGACGATAAAGCCGAACTGCGGAGCGAAGCCAAGAGCCGCATGAAGGAATTGGCCGACAAACTTCTGAAGCGTTTTGCCAACTGCGACGTGGCTATCTGTAGTTTCACCAACACACAAGGAAAGGCGGATGCTAATCTCGCCCAGAGCCAACGTCGTGCCGATGCCGTCAAAGCATTTCTGACCGGCACCTGCGGCATCGATGCTTCGCGAATCACGCATACAACAGGCTACGGAAGCACCTCGGAATACCTGATACGCGAAAACGGCAAAGAGGACAATAAGAAAAGCCAGCGCACAGAAATCTATCTGTATGCCGGCAAGAAAATGATTCTGGACACAAAGAAATGATCTATTATATTCTTTGCCATTTTTGTGCTATTTTTGGTTTCACTCGCTGCGAGCGTAGACTTCACTCGCTGCGAGCGCAGACTTCACTCGCTGCGGTCGCAAGTTTCACTCGCTGCGGTCGCAGACTTCACTCGCTGCGGTCAGCCTAGAGAAGGCCGAAAAGATGGGTGGGCATCCGTGTGTTTTTTTGTGCCCAATAGGGCAGTATAATGATGTTGGGGCTTTTTTTAGGGCGTTTTTACTCAGAAAATCACTTTCACAACTTGCATAATATCAAATGGATATGTTGTTACCTGGAATTTTTACCACTTTTTTTCTTAAAACTTCATACAGGTGCGTATGCGTATAAAGAAGTTTATCGAAAAAAACGGAAAAAATCTATGAGACAACATAAAGTGCAGATCTTCAATATCATACAAAGAGAAGTTCTTCATTAAAAATGCCCTCAAAAATGCCCCCAAAAACAGCGATATAACAATATACTTTCTTTTAACAAACTGAAATTAAATGCATTATGAATAATATTGAGGATACCATCGACACTATCAGTGATGCGCTGTTTGGTTTGATAGATGCAGGAGTGCTGCCAGACTGCACGGAAGAACCTGATGTTTTGCCACCGAGGACGATGACGAATACACCTGGACCTTCTCATTCTCTGTACCGGCTAACTGTAAAGAAGTGTCCTGATTATTCGTGTATGAATGGTGCGCTGTGTCATCGGTCAGTGACATGTCGTAACCATAACATTTGGATGGAAGCAACAGGCAGAATACACAATAGGCCGGTTCTGTTCTAGAATCGGCCCATTGCTGTTGTGATAGGTGTGCTGTTATACTCTTACAAGTTCGTATTTCCTTGTGCCTATGCCTATTTCCTCGGCATAGCGAAGGCCTGCCTGCCAATTGGTATTAGGGTGTAGGAGGTGGAATTTGTCGGTCTTTGCATCACACTCTTCTGCCTCATTTTCGTGGTGATGTGAGTGTTCTTTGCAGCAGCATTCATGGTGATGGCTGTGTTCCTTTTCTGTCAACATATTTTCGGTTCGAAGCACGGGTGCTGCGTTGACAAGATCGGCACAAGCCTGGTCGAGGGCAACGGGGTCGAAGCTGGCAGCGATGCCCAGGTCGGGGATGATGGCAGCATCGTTGTGACCCCAACAGTCGCACTCAGGGCTGACGTTCATGATGAACGCTATGTGGAAGTTGGGCTTGTCCTTCAGCACAGCCTTGGTGTACTCTGCTATCTTGTAGTTCAGTATCTCGCCGCTCTCGGTACTGCCCATCACGGCAGCCTCGTTCTTGCATAGTGCCACGCACTGTCCGCAACCCACGCATCGGTCATAATTGATGGCAGCTAGTTTGTTGGTGACATGTATGGCGTCGTGTGCGCAGTTCTTCTCGCAAATGCGGCAACCAATGCACTTCTCGTCTTCTACCTTGGGTTGGGCTGTCGAGTGCATGTCCAGTTTACCGGCCACGCTGCCTGCCCCCATGCCCAGGTTCTTGATGGCACCACCAAAGCCCGCCATCTCGTGGCCCTTGAAGTGGGTGATGCTCAGCACGATGTCTGCCTCGGCAATGGCAGCACCGATCTTGGGTTCGGGGCAGTAAGTGCCGCCTATGTCCACGATGCGTTCGTCCTTTCCGCGAAGTCCGTCGGCAATGATGACGTCGCAGCCCACGGCTATGGGGTTGAAACCGTTTACCATGGCTGTGTGGATGTGGTCGATGGCATTGCTGCGGCTACCGCTGTAGAGCGTGTTCGAGTCGGTGAGAAAAGGTTTTCCGCCTAGTTCTTTGACTATGCGTACGATGACAGCGGCATAGTTGGGGCGTACATAGGCTACATTTCCAAACTCACCGAAGTGTATCTTCAGTGCCACGAATTTCTCCTTGAAGTCAATATCTTCAATACCAGCTTTCTTGACCAGTCTCTCCAGTTTCTGCAGCAGATTACCCGTCTGTGACGCGCGTAAATCTGTAAAATATACCTTGCTACTCATCTTTATTTAATTCATAATTCATAATTAGGCTAGCGCAGTGTCCCTTACCTAACTATTAAGAGGGTGGGGGCTTTTATTCCAAAACTCCCAGCTGGCTATGGCTTGCAGGTGCAGCATCTCCAGGCCGTTCTTGACCGTGGCACCATGCTCGGCTCCCCGCTTCATGAACATTGTCTCGAGTGGGTTGTATACGAGGTCGAAGAGCAAGTTGCGTTCTGTCATTGCTTCGTAAGGCAGGGTGGGGCACTCATCGACGTGTGGGAACATGCCAACGGGCGAGCAGTTTACAATGATGGGAAACTCGTGAATGATGGTTGGCGTGATGTCGTCGTAGGTGAAATGGCCTTCGGCTGGACGCCGGCTGACGTATTTCCATTCGATGCCCATCTTCTCCAATCCAACGCAAATGGCCTTTGAGGCACCACCAGTGCCAAGCACGAGCGCCTTCTTGTGATGAGGCTTGAGGAGGGGGGCGATGCTGTCCGTAAAGCCGATGATGTCGCTGTTGAAGCCTTTCAGGTAGAAGCCTCGTTCTTTGGCCTGTGGGGTGGTGAGCGACTCGGGATTGCGACTGATACGTATCACGTTGACCGCACCAATACGCTTTGCTTCGTCACTCAGTTCGTCGAGCAGCGGTATGATAGCTTGCTTGTGGGGGATGGTGCAGTTGAGGCCACACAGATTGGGGTTGTCACGCACCACGTCGAGCAGTTGCTCTGCGTTGGGTATCTCGAAGTTGACGTACTCAGCGTTGATATTTTCTGCTGCAAACTTCTCGGTGAAGAATTTGCGGCTGAAGCTGTGGCCAAGGGGGTAGCCGATGAGGCCGAATAAAAGACTCTCCCCCCGCCCTCCCTGAAGGGAGGGGGCTGCTATACTGGTGAGCGTAGTGCTTGTTATGGTGGATGATGTATGTTTGTTTGTATCTTCCATAGTCGCTTTGTTTTGATACGTTTACTTAGCCTTAACTTTCCCCCTCATCTACTCACATCCTGCTAAGAGCCCTACGTTTTGCCCGTCGGCAAAAGTCCCTTCGGTCGGTCGCTGCCTGCTATGCAGCCCTACGTTTTGCCCGTCGGCAAAAGTCCCTTTAGGGAGGGCGGGGGGAGAGTCTTTTTTTACTTTTCTGCTAAATACATGGTGCAGATGCCGAAGGTGAAGCGTTTCCACTCTACCTTCGTATATCCTACCTTATATAATATCTTCTCCATGACCTCGCCTTGCGGGAATGCCTCCATGGTGGCAGGCAGGTATTTGTATGCTTGCTTGTCCTTGCTGACCAGACGGCCTACGAGGGGCATCCACACGTGGCTGTAGAGCCAGAAGAGTTGCTTCATGGGGAAATGGGGTGGGGTGGCAAGTTCGAGGATGAGGAGGTGACCTCCGGGCTTCAGTACGCGAAGCATCTCGGAGAGGCCTGTCTCGAGGTCTTGGAAGTTGCGGACACCGTATGCCACGGTCACTGCATCGAACCTGTCATTCTCAAACGAGAGGTGCAGGCAGTCTTCCTTCTGGAAACGGATGATGTTGTCGAGACCTAACACCTTGACTTTCTTACGCCCTTCATCCATCATGCCTTCGGAGAGGTCGGCACCAAGGATGGAGACGTCCTGCCTCATGTCGGTTGGGAGCTCCTCCCCTTTGGGGGAGGCGGGAGTGGGGCCTAGTCTCTGCGCCGCCAGAATGGCGAAGTCGCCTGTGCCGGTGGCGATGTCGAGGATGGTGTGTGGATGATGCTCGCCCAGTCGGTCAATGGCCTTGCGTCGCCATCCCTTGTCCGTACCCATGGAGAGGGTATGGTTGAGGGTATCATAAGTGGGGGCGATGTTATCGAACATCGCCTCCACCTGTTCATGTTTCTCCCCTTCGTTGGAATAGGGATTTATCTTTTCTTGCTTATACACTTGGGGTAATTCATAATTAAGAATTCATAATTCATAATTAGGCTGCGCTTGGATGTTCTGAAAGTCCTCAGACGAGTGTTCATCGCGCAGCCTAATTATGCATTGTGAATTATGAATTATGCATTGTTCTTAAGCCATTTGCTTACAGCCTTCTCGATGCGCTCAGCAATGTCGCCTTCGGTCTGTGCGGGCTCGAACTTCTCGCCTACGATGCCCTCGTAGAGTTCGATGTAGCGCTCTGCTACGCTCATGGCATACTCGTCGGTAATCTCGGGCATCACGTCGCCCTCACGGTTCATGAAGTTGCGGTCGATGAGCCACTGACGTACGAACTCCTTAGAGAGCTGGCGCTGGGGCTCACCCTTCTCGAACTTCTCCTCGTAGCCCTCGGCATAGAAGTAGCGGCTTGAGTCGGGGGTGTGCACCTCGTCGATGAGGTAGACCTTGCCATCGTGCTTGCCGAACTCGTACTTGGTGTCGACGAGGATGAGGCCCTGCTTGGCAGCAATCTCCTGGCCGCGGGCAAAGAGCTTGCGGGTGTAGTCCTCCATCACTTCATAGTCCTCCTTGCTCACGATGCCCTGAGCGATGATCTCCTCTTTCGAGATGTTCAGGTCGTGACCCTCGTCGGCCTTGGTGGTGGGGGTGATGATGGGCTCGGGGAAACGCTCGTTCTCGCGCATGCCGTCGGGCAGCTTCACGCCGCATATCTCACGGCAGCCGTTCTTGTAGTCGCGCCAAGCCGAACCGGTGAGGATGCCACGGATGATCATCTCCACCTTGAAGCCCTCGCACTTCACACCGATGGTGACCTGAGGATCGGGGCATGCCAGCTTCCAGTTGGGGCAGATGTCGGTAGTAGCATCGAGGAACTTAGCCGCAATCTGGTTCAGCACCTGACCCTTGAAGGGAATGCCCTTAGGCAGGATGACGTCGAAGGCTGAGATACGGTCGCTGGCAACCATAACCATCAGGTCGTCGCCTACGAAATAACAGTCGCGGGTCTTACCGCAATACTTGCCGGTCTGGCCAGCAAAGTTGTAGTTTGTCTTAGTTAAAGCGTTCATTGTTGTATATGTTTTAATCGTTTATATTATTCGGGATAAATGTGGGATGAGTCTTGGCATATTCCTGCTTGCGAGTGAGGTCGGCCTTATCATACGCTTCTACGATGCGGGTCACGAGTCGGTGGCGCACGATGTCCTTTTTGCTCATTTCTATGAAACTAATGCCTTCTACACCTTTCAGTACTTCGCTGGCATCGCGTAAGCCACTCTTCACACCCTTGGGCAGGTCGATCTGTGTCATGTCTCCCGTTATGATCATCTTGGTGTTCATACCCATGCGGGTCAGGAACATCTTTATCTGTGCCGTGGTGGTGTTCTGTGCCTCGTCCAGGATGACTACAGCGTCGTTCAGTGTGCGTCCACGCATGAAGGCCAGGGGAGCAATCTGTATGATGTTCTGCTGCATCATCTCCTGCAGTTTCAGACTTGGTATCATGTCCTCCAATGCATCGTAGAGTGGCTGCAGATATGGGTCGATCTTGTCCTTCATGTCGCCGGGCAGGAAACCCAGTTTCTCGCCTGCCTCCACGGCTGGGCGTGACAGTATTATCTTGCGTATCTCCTTGTTCTTCAGTGCGCGTACAGCCAATGCAATGCTTGTGTACGTCTTTCCTGAGCCTGCGGGGCCAGTGGCAAAGATCATGTCGTTCTTGCTATAGGCTTCGACCAGCTTCTGCTGGTTTTCAGAGCGTGCCGTGATGGGTTTTCCTTGCACGCTATACACGATGACACCCTCCACTCCGTCGCGCTTTGTCTTCTCACCACGCAAGATGTGCAGAATGTCCTCTTCTGTCAACTGGTTATATTTCAGACAGTGTTTTTGCAGTTTCTGCATGTTTTCGTCAAACGATGCCAACTCTTCCTCGTCGCCCATTACCTTGACGATGTTTCCTCGCGCCACGATTCGCAATTTGGGGTAAAGGGCTTTCACCATCTGTATATTGACATTGTTCACTCCGTAAAAGACCACTGGGTCAATGTCTTCCAAAACAATATGCTTCTCTGTCATTCTAATTTCTTTGCTGTCTGCTAATTTTTCGCAAATTTACAGAAAAAATTCCGTTCTGCCCACTTTTTTGCCAACTTTGTTTGTGAAAATGTATTTTCAAAAGAAAATAACAGTTTCTTCTCTCTATTTCTCCATTACCTTCTTCACTGTTCCGTCACTCATCTTGACGATGTTGACTCCCTTGGTCGGAACGGCTATTCTTATGCCAGATACATTGTAGCGCGCCACTTCTGTGGCATTCACATCCTTCGTCTTTGTCTCCTCTATCGAGGTCAGAACCATCTGGCGGCAGGCATAGTCGTGCAAGGCCTCGCGCACCGACTTGTAGGCAGGCTTCATGCTGCTGCTGGCATCATAGAGCAGAGGGTTGCCATTCTCGATCCACGAGTATTGGTCGCTGATGCCCCATACCAACATGTGCGGACAGTTCTCGTTGTGCAGGAATACTTCGGCTATCTGCTTGTAAATCTCAGCCTGCTTGTTCTTCTCCTCGGTTGTGTTTGCAGCCATTGTCACGTCTACTTCGGTGAAGATGCAATTCATACCGATGCTGGCAAAACGCTTTACGGTATTGTTAAGCTCCTTCTGGCTGAACTCGTTGGCGGTCTTGAGATGGCATTGCAGTCCTACGCCATCGATGGGTATTCCGCTGTTCTTGAGTCTTTTTGCCAGATTGAAAAGAGCCGTCGATTTGGCCGTATTGGCAAACTCGCAATCGTAGTCGTTGAGGTAGAGCTTTATGTTGGGATTGGCACGATGAGCATAGACGAAAGCCGAGTCGATGAAGTCCTCGCCAATCACATTCACCCATATCGATTGCTTTCGCAGCTGGTAGCTGTTGGGGTTGGTGCGTACGCAGGTCTGATCGTCATCGAGTGTCTCGTTCACCACGTCCCATTCGCACACCTTTCCTCCGAAGTTCTGTACGGTGCGCGTGATGTGGTTCTTCATTATCTCCAGCAGCTGGGCGCGTGTCCAGTTCTTGTCGTTCTTCTTGCCGTCGGCCGAGATCCATTCGGGGCACTGGTTGTGCCATACCAGGCAATGTCCACGCACGTCCATCTTCTTGTTTTGGGCGTACGATACCAATGCGTTGGCTTGGCTGAAGTCAAAATAGTTTTGTCCCGGTTCGATGGCATTGACCTTCATCTCGTCCTCGGCCACACACAGGTTGAAGTTGTTCGAGATAAGACCTGACAGGGTGGACGAGGGGTTGTTGGTGACGTTGTATCGCCAGTTGGAGATGGCAACGCCGATACGCTTGTCCGAGTTCACTCTGTCGAGGTATTGACGCAGATAAAGCGTTTTGGAGAGGCTCACTCCCGAGATGTCAACATCGTCCGACCACAGCTCGTCATCCCCGTCATCGTTATCGTCATCGTTATCGCCATCATTATCACCATCGTCCAGCGAGGTGCAGGTCAGCGTCAGGGTGTATTTGCCACCCTCGTCGCTTTCATCCACCTTCCATGTCAGCTTCTCAGGCACCACCACCTTGAACGTCCATGCTGTGGCATTCTCTCGGCCCTTGTTGGCTGTCACCAGTGTGTAGGAGTCGCCCACCTTGACCTCTTGTCCCTCAGCCAGTGTCACGATGATTTGCGAGGGTGTACTGCTTTCGCTGAAGCCCTCCGTCATGTTGTTGCGCACAATCTTTCCGCTGATGTTCAGCGATGTGTAGTGTGCTGCATCCGTGATGCTGAAGTTGATGGCAGCAGCCGGATGCACGGTGAGGTTGCATGCCGCCGAGGTGGCATAGTTAGCAAGGGTCAGTGTGCCCTCACTGTTGTCGCCAGGTGTCAGTTTGCTGTAGATGTCCACATGTCCGCCTATGTTTCCCGTTCCTCCCAGAACGCCCGTACCATAGGCCGAGGCTACGGGGCTGGCTGCCGTCGCATTGGCACCCGTTCCGCCCGTCATTTTCTTGCTCTTTGCCGTGGCAGCATCGTTGTTGATGAGCAATGTGCCCGCATTGACGCGCACGCCGCAGCTTATCACGTTGTCGTTGGCCGTGATGCGGTAGGTTCCTTTGCCTTCCTTTATTACACCTACAGCCTGTGTGATATCGGGTGTACCGTTCTTCTCGATGGGAGCAATGCGTCCGGCCAGTGTGGCGTCGGTGTTGAGCGATCCCACCAGATAGTACGCTGTTGTGGCCGAACTCTGCGACTTGTAGTATCCATACATCCTGCTGCCTGCCTCGGTGTTCAGTTCGCCAATGCGCACTCCAGCCGCCGATTTCTCCGTACTCAGTGCCGCACCGCTATGCAGCGTCACCTTGCTCTTGGCCATTGTCGTGTTGAGCGTTGGGCTGGTGTCTTCTGGCGAAAATGCCTTGCCTCGTGTAGGGAAAATCACGCCATAGAATCCGCAACTGCTTTCTACGGCCTTGTGTGGGTATACGTCCACCTTGCCCGTAAAGGTCCAGGCAGGAATGTTCTTGTTGTCGTGGGTGCCTATGAAGGTTCGTTCACCACCACTGTATATCTCAAGCGCACCCTTACCGCTGACGGTGGAGTTGAAGTCGGTGTAGCGTGACGTGTACACTCTGAGTGTATTAGTACTGGCAATATTGAATGCTTGGTTCAGTGTGACATAGCTCGACGAAGTGTTCTTTCTGCAGCTGTCCACTTCTGTCACCGTCTGCGCCGTTGCGCTGTTCGCCATCCCTGTTAGTGCAGAAATGGTCAAAAGGAGTAGTTTTTTCTTCATTGAAAATAGTTTTGGTAGTGCAAAGTTACAAATATAATATAATAATGTGTTCTTTTTTGCAAAAAGTTTTCTGTTTTCAATGATTGTTGCTAACTTTACGCTGAAAATTACCAACAACCAAAACTTATAGTGTTATGAAGAAACTGTTTTTGACATCTGCATTGGCATTATGCACACTTTGCGCCAATGCACAGGAACCCAACATCGGCATGTTTCCCGGAATGCCCAAAATCGAAGTAAACTTTAACCCCTACGTGGCAGCTCCCGAAGGTTTTGACAAGCCTGGCCAGGGCATTGACAATGGCACCATCGAGGAGACGGAATATGAATCGAAGACTGTAGGTACAATGCGCAAGGTCACCATCTACCTTCCCCCCAAGTACGACAAGAAGAAGAAATACCCTGTCCTCTATCTTCTTCACGGCATTGGTGGCGACCACAAGGAGTGGCTGAACGGTGGTGTGCCACAAATCATCATGGACAACCTCTACGCACAGAAGAAGGCCGAGCCCATGATCATCGTCATGCCCAACGGACGTGCCCTGAAGGACGACAGCGCCACGGGCAATGTCTATGCCAAGGCAAATGGCTTTGCCATCTTCGAGCGCGACCTCATTGACGATCTCATCCCCTTCATCCAGGGCAAGTACAGCACCTATACCGACAAGGAGCACCGTGCAGTGGCTGGTTTGTCGATGGGTGGCGGTCAGTCGCTGAACTTCGGTCTTGGCAACATGGACCTCTTCGCTTACGTTGGCGGTTTCTCTTCTGCCCCCAATACCAAGCAGCCCGAGCAGCTCATCCCCGATGTGGAGAAGACCAAGAAAGAAAACAAGCTGTTGTGGATGGTTTGTGGCGGACAGGACGGCCTGATGTTCAACAGTTCGCGCCTGAAGGCTTTCTGCGACGAGAAGGGTGTACCTTGCACCCTCATCGAGTATCCCGGCGAAGGTCATAACTTCGTAGTGTGGAAGTATGGCCTCTTCAACTTTGCACAGCTTATCTTCAAGTAATCAGTATGAAAAAGACATTGCTGACAATAACCTTTGCGCTCTCGCTCACTGCGGGGGCGCAAAATTATAAGTCCACCATTTGCCAGCCCGCCTCTACCGCCGCGTCGAGTCAGGGTAAGGCGTCTTCTGCCCAGATGGTGACTTTCCAGTACCGTAACGACAAAGCCAAGGACGTGCAGGTCGATGTGCAGTTTGCGGGTCGCAAACCTATGACAAAAGACCCCAAGACGGGACTCTGGACAGCGACGCTCGGCCCCGCTGCCCCCGACATGTACCCCTATTGTTTTGTGGTTGATGGCGTGAGTGTGATGGACCCCATGTGCGACCAGTATTTCCCTAACGAGGGGTTTAAGAACAGCCTTCTGGACATCCCCAACCCCGATGCTCCAATGTGGCATGATATCAATACATGTCCTCATGGCACGGTCCAATACATCCGCTATCATTCCACCAGTCTTGGCGGGGTGAACAATGCCATTGTCTATACGCCTCCCACCTATGGCATTGACAAGCAGAAGCGCTATCCTGTGTTCTATCTTATCAGCGGCACAACCGATACCGAAGAGGTCTATTACAAAGTAGGACGCATGAATTACATCCTCGACAATCTGCTTGCTGCAGGGTTGGCACAAGAGATGATCATAGTCCTTCCATACGGCAATCCTACCAAGCTGCTGCCTCCATCGCCCGCCGGCATGGCACCCGGTATGATGATGCGCGACGTGGTGGGCGAGGATCTGATAGGCGATCTGATGCCCTACATCGAGTCGCACTATCGCACCATCAACGATAGCGACCATCGCGCCATTGGCGGTTTCTCGCGCGGAGGCAATCAGGGCTTGGGCATCGGGCTTCGCCATCTCGACAAGTTCTCTTATCTCTGTTCCTATAGCTCGTTCACCTCTACCGATATTCCTGGTGTCTACGACAATGCCCAACAGACAAATGACCGCATCAACCTCTTCTGGCTCGGTGTGGGTACCGACGACTTCCTCTATGGCAATGCTCGCGACTACATGCAGCATCTCGACGACCATGGCATTCGGTGCGTGAAGGAGTACACCGACGACAAGTTCGGACACACATGGATGAATGCCAGATTCTTCCTTGCCCACACCATGCAGCTGCTCTTCAACAAGGAGGCATCAAGAAAGGCAATGGATGCTGCAACGCCCACCAAGGCCAAGACGGGACAGGAGCAGCAGTTCACGGCTGGTGTCATGGCACGCCTCTTCCCACGCCAGGTGGCATCGCCCGAGTGGCAGGACGGACGTGTCACACTTCGCATCAATGCCCCCGAGGCCAAGAGCGTCAAGCTGGAGGGCGAGATGCTGGCCAAGCCTACCGACATGCAGAAGGATGCCGATGGGGTGTGGAGCATCACGCTCTCGCAGCATATCGAGGATGTGTATAAGTATTGCTTCGTGGTTGACGGAACCCGTGTTGCCGATCCCACCAATATGTATCTATCGCCCGACAAAGGCTTCAAGTACAGCATCCTGACGAATCCCCAAAGCAAGGATTATGTGCAGAATGTACATGCCGCAGCATTCGGCAAGGTTGTTTATGACCTTAATGGCCATTCGGCCACCTATGTTCCTGCCGAGCTGATAGACGAGTATGAGCAAGGCGGAATAGATGCTGTCAAGGCAAAGGCCGCAGTCATTCAGGTTGTACCGGGTAAGGACGACACCATCGAGAGTTGGTTCAAGGTGGGCGGTGTCGATGTCATGGCCGATCAGCTCCTTGCTGATGGGGCAAAGCCCGTCATCATCACTACGCAGAAAATAGCCGGAGCCAAGGTCGTAAAGGCAGATGCCTACAAGACGTGGAGACAACGACGTGATGCTGTCCGGAAGATAATTCGCTAATTGTCGTGTATATTTAGCGAATTATGACTAATAATCATGGATAATATGTGCTGGTGCATAATCTCGATATGGCTGCACATCAATCATAATGCATGCTGCGAGTTTTGTGTGTCAGATGCTGCGGTACTGTCGTTTCCGTGCTGCGTGTGCTAACCGTCCAGCCTTGGTTGGACGGTTGAATCGTG
>JAGHUS010000076.1 GCA_018064685.1 Bacteroidales bacterium
GCTGACGGCATCGCCACCTTCACCACAGGTGAAGCAGTGACAGATGCCACGTGAAGGCGTGACATAGAACGAAGGTGTACGGTCGTTGTGGAAAGGACAGAGGCCACGATAGTTCTGTCCCACTCTTTTGAGTGAGACAAACTCGGACACTACGTCGTAGATATCAGCAGCATCCTTAATCCTGTCTATGGTCAGACGGTCTATCAATTGGCGTCGTTTCTATTGCTCTTTCATTAGAGTAATCCATTTTACAAGTCTTACTCTGTATCTTGACGATTTACCTGCAGGTCTAACATCGGATCCTGCTACGAATGCAAACGTGTAATCTGCTTTTAAAGTTGCGGTGTCAGAGTAGCACAAGTAGCGGGCATTTTCTTTACCATAATTTTTGGTGGGAACAATGGTTTGCGCTACCAAACTATTGAATTCAATGAGATGGGTATCTAAATTGCAGTTATCGCGAAGATACCTTGCTGTACTTGTGTCAGGAAGTTCCCATCCGGTCATGCCGTATTCTGAATAGCTATTTGCATAGACCCATGCATCGTTTGGCTTTTCTGGGTTTGCGGCAGAATATCTGTCTTCTTCATTTTTTGCGAGAAGTAGTATGTCAACAGAATTGTCGTACATAAACGTATCAACAACCACGTGCCCGTTCCATAATGAAAAAGGTTTGGGGAATTCTTCTCCTTTGGCTACAACCACAGTGTCTTCAGTTATCGTTGGAATAGAGTCGCCGGGAGTCTCTTGTTCGTTCTTTCCTTTGTTGTCGCCTTCTTCTAACGGCTCAATCTTCTCGCACGCGCATATTATAAATAAGGTGGCAAGAGCGATGGGGAGGAATTTCATAATTCATAGTTATTCGCGAAGCTCATCAAGCTACGCAAGTCATAATTTTCAATTCGCTGTTGAACGCATCCCATCTCCTCCCCCTTTTCGGGGGAGGTTGGGAGGGGGCTGTAGGCTTTACAGGTTAGCCTTGATCTTCTCAATCATCTCAGCATACTCCTCATCAGTGAGATAAACCTCACCTGGGTTCATGCGGAAGAGGCCAGGATAGTCAGGGCCACCTACGTACTTAGGTGCAAGGTGGAAGTGGAGGTGAGAGAGAGTATCAGAGAAAGCACCGTAGTTGATCTTCTCTGGGTTGAAAGCACGCTGCATAGCGCGTGTGGTCTGTGCCACGTCAGCCATGAAGTCGTTACGCTGCTGGTCGTTGAGTTCGTTGAGATCGTTTACGTGATGGTCGTAAGCCACGAGGCAACGGCCGCGGTATGTCTGCTCCTTGAAAAGGAAAACACGTGAAACACGAAGGTGACAAATCTCGATCATGAGATTGTGGAGGGTCTCATTGTTGGTGCAATAGAGACAGTCTTTTGGATCGCTGTACATAGTTAGCCCCACCGTACCTCCCCCCAGGGAGGCTATTATTATAGTTCCTTGTAACCGAAACTATTCCGTTGATAGGGGAACGGCATTATGTTAGTAAATGAAAAGAGTCTTCCCGTATGTGTGAAACCTCCCTGGGGGGAGGCAGGTCGGGCTCTTAGATTAAGGTTATGCTATGGGTTCTAGATATTCTAGATATTCTAGAGGTCCTAGAGAATCTAGGTTTTCTATAGAGATGCACTGCTTAGATGAGCGTTATGCTATAGAGATATACCACGGCGGCAGGTATAGCCATCAGTGAAGAGTCGAAGCGGTCGAGCATTCCACCATGTCCGGGGAGTATCGTTCCGCTGTCCTTTATACCTATAGTGCGCTTGAAGAGCGACTCCACGAGGTCGCCCCATGTGCCGAAGAACACCACTACGATGCCGAGACCTACCCACTGCAGGGTGGTGAGACCTGTCATCACGCCGTATCTCAGTCCCCAGCTTTCGAGCAACTGGTTGTTGTCGATGTAGGCGATGAGCAGTGATACGAGCACTACGAATATGCCTCCGCCGATGCTTCCCTCCCATGACTTACCCGGACTGATGCGTGGGAAGAGCTTATGCTTGCCAAGAAGGGAGCCTGTGCAGTAAGCACCCGTGTCGTTGATCCACAGGAAGATGTAAACACTCAGTGGGAGAAGCAGGCTGTACATCACCATACCGTCTGCCGAAGCACGGAACGCCAGCATGTTGATACATGAGAAAGGCAGTGCGATATACAACTGTGAGAGCATGGTGTATGCCCAGTCGTTGATGGCATCCTCGTTGCGGGTGTATAGTTCGCTGACGAAGAGATAGACCACGGTGAGCAGATATGGTATGAATACAGCAGATGGAACGATGCCACTGCAGAAACCCATGACTGCGAGGAAGAGGTAAACGCCTGCCGCTGTACAGATGAAACGGTTCACCTTAACCTTCTCGCGCATGTTCACCAGTCCGGTGAATTCCCATAATGTCATTCCTGTTATCAAGGCAAAGAGTGCGGTCATCCCTATGGGATCAAGGAAACTCGCTACTACGCATGCCACGAATAGTACTCCCGTTATCGCACGGGTGATGAAGTTTTTCATGTTCTTTTAGTCTTATAGATTATTATTTGTGTCTTCCTCGTGTTCCTGTGCGTCTCTTGCAGCACGTGCTTCAGCTACTGCCTTGGCAGCTTCGTCAGCCTCGCGGGCATTGGCTTCCATTATCTCCTGTGCACGACTGATCCATGGTCGCTTGCCGAAGATGTTCTCCACATCCTCTGCAAAGATAACTTCTCGCTCGATGAGGAGCTCTGCAAGGCGGTTGTGTCCTTCCTTGTTCTCGGTGAGAATCTGCTTCGCACGGGCGTATTGCTCGTTGATCATCTTCATGACCTCCTCGTCAATCATGCGTGCAGTGGTCTCAGAGTATGGACGCTGGAACTGATATTCGCTGTTGTTGTAGTAACAGATGTTAGGCAACTTGTCGCTCATGCCGGCGTAGGCAATCATGCCGAATGCACTCTTTGTGGCACGTTCGAGGTCGTTCATAGCACCTGTTGATATGTGTCCGGTGAAGAGTTCTTCGGCAGCACGTCCGCCAAGCAGCGAGCACATCTCGTCGAGCATCTGTTCCTTGGTGGTGAGCTGTCGCTCCTCAGGCATATACCATGCCGCACCGAGAGCGTTGCCACGTGGCACGATGCTCACCTTTACCAGTGGATCGGCATACTGGCAGAACCAAGAGATGGTAGCATGACCAGCCTCGTGGAGGGCAATAGAGCGCTTCTCGCCTTCGGTCATCACCTTTGTCTTCTTCTCAAGACCACCGATGATACGGTCAACGGCATCGAGGAAGTCCTGCTTACCCACGGTCTTCGAGTCGTGACGGGCAGCGATGAGGGCAGCCTCGTTACATACGTTGGCGATGTCAGCACCCGAGAATCCCGGAGTCTGACGTGCAAGCATCTCTATATCAACGGTCTCGTCAATCTTGATAGGCTTGAGATGTACCTCGAAGATAGCCTGTCGCTCAGAGAGATCAGGCAGGTCAACGTGTATCTGACGGTCGAAACGTCCGGCACGAAGCAATGCCTTGTCGAGCATGTCGGCACGGTTTGTGGCAGCAAGTATGATGACACCGCTGTTGGTTCCGAAGCCATCCATCTCAGTAAGGAGGGCGTTGAGGGTGTTCTCACGCTCATCGTTGCACCCATTGCAGGATGGGTGCTGCGTGCACGACCTACGGCATCAATCTCATCGATGAAGATAATGCAAGGACTCTTCTCCTTAGCCTGGCGGAAAGTATCGCGAACACGGCTCGCACCGACACCCACGAACATCTCCACGAAGTCGGAACCTGACATAGAGAAGAACGGAACGCCAGCCTCTCCAGCCACTGCCTTGGCAAGAAGGGTCTTACCTGTTCCCGGAGGACCCACGAGAAGAGCACCCTTTGGTATCTTACCGCCGAGGTCTGTGTATTTCTGTGGGTTCTTAAGGAACTCCACAATCTCCTGCACTTCCTGCTTGGCACCTTCCTGTCCGGCCACATCCTTGAAGGTTACAGGCATCGAGTTCTGTCCGTCATACACACGAGCCTTCGACTTTCCGACGCTGAACACGCCGGCACCGCCGCCGCCACCCATGCGTCCCATGATGAACATCCACATGATGATGAGGAATGCGAATGGTGCGAGGTTGAGAAGTATGTTGATAAAGCTGCCGTCTTTCTCGTTGTCGTATGCCATCTTACCATTGAACTTGCGCTCCTTGTACTTCTGGTTGAGGAAGTCCTCCACCTGGTCCACGCTGCCTATCTCCACCTCGATGTATGGATTAGTGCCAAGCTGCTGGGCACTCTGATGGAACACTTCGCGCACGTTCTTGCTGTTTACGTACATGCGCAGCAAGTCCTCATCCTTGTTGATGACGACTTGTGCGGCATATCCGCGGTCAACGTAGGTTTTGAACTCGCTGTATGTAGCCTTCTTCTGCGAACCCTTTACCAAAGAACTGCCACCATCGGCGAAGAACATGATGGCAAGGGTCAGTATGATAAGTCCGTAGAGCCAGTTCATGTTGAACTTTGGCATCTTGGGTTGGTTGTTGTTATTCGGTATGTTAGGCATGTCTGTTGTTGCTTGTTGTTATTAGTCCAGGTCAGGGATTTCCTCAATAGGAGCATCCATCCACAGGTTTTCGAGGTTGTAGAAGTCGCGTGCCTCAGGGAGGAAGACGTGAACGATGACGTCAACGTAGTCCATTGCTATCCAGTATGAGTTCTCCTTACCCACCACGTGAGCAGGCTTTTCCTTGAGGTCGATGCGCATGGTGTCCTCCACGCTGTCGGCTATTGCGTCAACCTGTGTAGGCGAGTTGCCTTCGCATACGATAAATGCCTGGCAGATGCTCTCGTCCATGTGGCTGAGGTCAACTACCTTGATGCCCTTTCCCTTCTTCTCCTGAATACCCTTTATTGCTGTGTCAACTAATGTCTTTATTGTTGCGTTCATTTTCTTTTGTTGTTTCTTTATTTGTTTGATTCCTTTTTTTGATGTTTGTTCTTGTTTGCCGGAAGTCTTTCCGACATCTTTTGCAAAGATACACATAATTATTTAAATAATGTTCGCGTGAGAGTGATTTTTGTGTTTTTTTATGAGTTTCGGCCTGGTTGCAGAGTCGAAAACAATAAAAATGCACTTTTTTATAAAAAAAGTACGAAAAAATTTTGGAGGTTCAGAAAAAAGTCGTACCTTTGCATCGCAATTAAGAAAACAAGACGTTGTCGTTGCTACAGACATTGGGATATGGTGTAATGGTAACACTGCAGATTCTGGTCCTGCCTTTCCTGGTTCGAGTCCGGGTATCCCAACTGTTAAAGCTCCAGTCGCTAAGGATAGTGACTGGAGTTTTCTTTTTTGTATCTATGCATGTAAATTTATATGGATAGATGCAAAAAGAAAAGAAGGCATACTTTTATCACCGTGTGTGATGAAGTATGCCTTCTCGTTATTGTAGAATTTCCTTATTGTTCTCTTGTAGCCTTGATCTTCTGGCGGATGAGATCGAGGTCGTCGCGGAGCTTCTGCACCTTGCGGTTCATCTCGTCGATGAGGCTGTTGCCCTTCTTGCTTGTAGCCGAGAGGAACGTGAGGTTGTTCTCGTAGGTCTGGAGTTCCTGCTTCAGCTGGTCGAACTGACGCTGCAGACGAGCACGCTCATCATTGACAGCACCCTCGCCACGCTGAGCTATCTCCTTCAGGTTGTTCTTGAAACTATCGAGACGACGGCGTGCACCCGACTTGTTTATCTTCTTATAGAGTACGTCGAGAGTGTCGTGATACTCGCGGAAGAGAGCATCCTTCTCCTTGAATGGCACGTGACCGATCTTGTTGTACTCGTCGGTGAGAGCCTGCATCTTCTGCTGCAGACCGTCAGCCTCGCTCTCGATGAGCTCCTTCAGCTGACCTATGATGCCCTGCTTCTTCTCCAGGTTGTCGCGCTCAGCGTTGCGTGTGCCGGCAGTAGCGGCGTTGCGAGCATCGAAGAACTTGTTGCAAGCAGCAAGGAAATCGTTCCAAAGCTGGTCGCCCAACTTCTTAGGTACCATGCCGATGGTCTTCCAGTCCTTCTGCAGCTGTATGAGTTTGTCGCTTGTCTCCTTCCAGTTTGTAGAGTCGGCAAGAGCCTGTGCCTGCTCAACGAGGGCCTTCTTCTTCTCTATGTTCTCGCTGAAACGGTCCTTGAGCTCCTTGAAGTACTCGTTCTTGGCATTGAAGAAACGGTCGCAAGCCATGCGGAAACGCTCGAAGATCTTCACGTTCATCTTCTGTGGAGCGAAGCCGATGGTCTTCCATTCAGCCTGTATAGCGATGATCTGCTTTGTGAGATCCTCCCATTCGCTGGCCTTCGAGCATGACTGTGAAGCCAGTGTCTCTACCTGTTCGCAGAGAGCCTCCTTCTTTGCGAGGTTCTCTTCCTCCTTGGCGCGTATAGCTTCGAAGTGTGCAGCATGACGACGATTGACAGCAGTACTTGCATTCTTGAAGCGCAACCATATCTCTTCGCGGAGATCCTTAGCCACCGGACCGGTCTCTCGGTACTGATTGTGGAGTTCCTGGAGCTGGTGGAAAGCGCTTACCACGTCCTCATCCTCGGCAAGTTTCTCTGCCATCTCGCAAAGAGCTGTCTTTGCTTCGAGGTTCTTCTTGAAGTCGTATTCGCGTGCTTCGTTGTTGAGCTTGAGCAAATCATAGAACTGCTCCACGCAGAGCTGGTATGTCTTCCAGAGGTCTGTGGCATTCTCAGCAGGCACAGCCTTGATGGTCTTCCATTCTTCCTGCAACTGCTTGAATTCCTGATATGCCTTGTTAGCCTCGTCAGGTGAGGTAGCCATAGCCTTGATACGCTCGATGATCTCATTCTTTCGCTTGAGGTTCTGCTGCTTCTCCTCTTCCTGTGCGAGGAAGATCTTCTGGCGCTTTTCCTTCACAATGTTCATCTGAGCCTTAAACTCCGCCTCAGTCTCGTCGGGTGTAACGACGTACTGCATAGGGTCTCCGCCGGCTGCGAGATATTCTTTCTCAGCAGTCTCGCGCTCAACGGCGAGGAGATGATAGTAAGCTACTTTGAGGTGATCGATTTCTGCCTTTGCAGGTGCTTCTTCGCCTTGGGCCAGTTCTTTGACACGCTCGATGACTTCCTGCTTCGTAGCATAGATTTTCTTCTGCTCCTCAGCTGTCTCTGCGTTGTCAGTTTCTACTTGAACGTTAGCGGCAACCTCTTGTGCCTGTACGTTCTCTTCAATAGCTTGTGCCTGTTCCAGGGCTTTTTCTTGAGAGTCCATCATTCTTTGTTTAGTTAATGATTCGATGTTCACAAATACTTTCATATCATGCGTATCTATAGTACGTACGCACGTATAGTTTGCAAATGTATTAAAAAAAAGTGATTGCACCAAATAAAAACACGTATTTTTTTCGTTCTGCCCATATTTTGACTTTGTTCTGCTGAAAATAAGTCAATAAATGTGCCTTTTTTATGAAATAAAAGAGTGAAAAATGCCATCAATTACGAATAAAATGATACCTTTGCACTTGTTCTTTTCAGATGAAAACATC